>CATVQN010000059.1 GCA_958346135.1 uncultured Eubacteriales bacterium
TGGTGCCCTCCTATCACGATATCACCAGCGCTGTGCATAGCGAGATACCAATATAATACACCGCAATGGATACTACGGTCTGCAATACATCCCCGTTGATTCTGCGGCGGAACAATTCTACGGACTTTCGCTGACGGAAGGTGGCATATACACTGCAAATCAGCACCGCAAAGGTAGTGGTTTTCATTCCGCCGGCAGTAGAACCGGGCGAACCGCCAATCAGCATAAGCAGAATACTGACTACCTTACTTTGCGGGGTCATCTCCGACAAAGGCACCGTGGCATATCCCGCCGTCCGGAAGGTCACCGACTGAAACAGTGATACAAGCCACTGCTCTCCCACCCCCTTATCCGCAAACATCGTCCCGCCCTGCTCAAACAGAAATATCAGGACGGTTCCCAGCGCAATCAGCAATGCCGTCACAGTCAATACCACTTGCGTATGAAGCCGAAACCTGCGGAACCGAAACTTAGACTGGCGAATATCCGCCCAGACCAAAAATCCGAGACCGCCAATTATAATCAAAGCTATAATAACCAGATTGACATAAAGGTTACCACTGACCGAAATCAGCGAGGAATCCGGTGCAACCGCCCCCATCAAATCAAACCCGGCATTACAAAATGCCGAAACCGAGTGAAAAATTCCAAAATAGATTCCTTTCCATATTCCAAGGAGAGGACAGAAATAAAACGACAGCAGCACAGCTCCGGCTGCCTCAAACAAAAAGGTTCCCACCAGGATAAGCCGGGTAATGCGAACCATTCCATCCAGTTCCGGCGCAGCCACCGCTTCCTGCATCAAAAGCCGCTGTCCCAGACTGATATTGCGCTTTGCCAGCGCCGCAAACCACATGGCAATGGATGCAAAGCCAATTCCGCTGATCTGGATCATGATTAAAATAATAAGCTGTCCGAACAGTGTCCAATGGGTATAGGTATCAAACCGCACCAAACCGGTCACACAGGTGGCAGACGCGGCCGTAAACAAGGCATCTAAAAAACAGGTTTGCTGTCCCGGCCGGGTGGAAATCGGCAGCTTCAGTAGCAGCGTTCCCGCCAGAATAATCGTACAGAACCCCAGGACGATCATACGGGTCGGAGACAGTCTGCGCAGCGGATGCGGCTGTTTCAGCGCATAAAGGCCTTCTTTGAGCTTTTGAAACCATTTCTTCGGCATCCAACTTCCCCCTTTTCTTTCTATCTTCCATATTATAGTACAAAGATACCATTCTGGCAAGGGATTTCTGCTGCAAATTTCATATTGATTCGCAGCAGAAATATGTGTATAATAGGGTATATGTTATGTTGTCCCTCCAAATTTGTTATTTTAAACATACGGCCGTCCATTTTACATATGCGACTGCGCCAAAAGGAGTCAAAAGGATGAAGGAGCTTTACACCACCCTAGAAAGGCCGGCTGAAGCCGAAATTGTAGAAAAGCGATCTCGCTTTATCGCCCATGCCCAACCCGTTTCCACCGAAGCAGAGGCCCTGGCCTTTTTGAACCAATGCAAACAGGAATACTGGAATGCCACGCACAACGTTTACGCCTATATTCTGGAAGAAAACCAGCTGATGCGATATAGCGATGACGGCGAACCGGGCGGAACAGCAGGCCTTCCTGTTCTGGATATTTTGAAGAAGGAGGGCCTTAGCAATCTGATTGTGGTGGTAACCCGATATTTCGGCGGTGTTCTTTTGGGTACCGGGGGATTGGTACACGCCTATTCCAAGGCCGCCAAAGCAGGAATTGCAGCCGCCGGACTCTTGGATATGATTTTATGCCGGGAGCTTACTCTGCGATGCGAATATCATCTGCTTGGGAAGCTGCAAAACCAGCTGTCAAAGTGGGAAACCGTTCTGCCGGGAGATCCGGTCTATACCGAATGTGTAACCCTTCCCCTCTATCTTCCTGCAGAGGAAGCGGCAAAATTTTGCGAAAATATTACGGATAAAATGAATGCCCAGATAGAAATTAAAGTTGGCGGTGTTTGCTATCACGGAAGACCGAGGCCGCTGAAAGGGGATTCAGAGTGAAAGCTTTGCCATTTGCAATTTGACCGCTGTATATAATATAGAGGTTCGTCGGGGCGTGGCGCAGTTTGGTAGCGCACTTGGTTTGGGACCAAGGGGCCGCAGGTTCGAATCCTGTCGCCCCGACCAAAAGTGAAATAACCGCCGTATTTTCGGCGGTTATTTCTTTTCTTACACGTTTTTTACACGATTTTACAAGATTTTGTTCAATATTTCTGTTGCTCGCTCTTCTTCTTTTGGGTATAGATGCGAATATGTGTTCCATGTTATCTCAATATTGGAGTGGCCGAGACGTCGGGCAACCTCTTGGATATTGATTCCGTTGTTTACAAGAACGGATGCGTGACTATGGCGAAAATCGTGGATTCGTATTTTTTTTACTCCGGCGAGTTTTGCAAATTTTTGATTTGCATTCTCTATGGATGTGTCTCTGAGCGGCCTTGTCCCTCCGCATATTCTGAAATCATCCGTAAATCTATCAATGGCTGCATAACGGTTTTTATGCTTATTCAAAATGTCTATGAGTGGCGCAGGCATCTGTATGGTGCGAATAGAGGATTGATTTTTAGGCGGTGTTTCCACATCTCCGCCTTTTAACTTTTGTGTAATGCTTCTTTTTACACTAAGATAGCTGCCGTCTATATCGCTCCACTTCAGCGCGTGAATTTCTCCCTTTCTAAGTCCTGTATAAAACGCTATGGCAAAGAATACGTAAAAATCCCATGCGGCTATTGTACAAGCTTTTTCCGCATATTCTCTGGCAGCGGAAATAAACTTTGTAAACTCCTCCGGTGTATAATACTGCATTTCTCTTTTAATTGTAGTGACATCCTTAAAATTATCAATTTTGTCCAGCGGATTCTTGGACAGATAATCGACCTTGACAGCATAATTCAGCATGGCACGAAGCACTGCATAGATGTTCTTCTTTGTCTTTATTTTTAGCTTTTCCTTATTTTTCTTGGAATCTGTCTTTTGGTTTATGGAATCCTTCCACTCTTGCAGAACCGGTACGGTCAGCTTATCCAGCAGTACGTCGCCAAGGTATGGAATAATGTGTTTTTCCATAATTCCTTTGTCTCTATTCATCGTACTTTCTCTTACACTTCCGCCCTTTGACTTGGTGTACTCTTCCGAAAGTGCTCTAACAGTAATTCGCTTGATTGGCTGTTTTTGTTTAATTTCTACCTCTAGCAGCCGTTCCAGCTCTTTTGCCTCCGAAGCACCGTATGCCACACGGTCAAGCTGTCTGTTCTTTCCGTATGCGTCCATATAATTGATGCGGACACGGTATTTTTGTTTTCCGTTTTTGCTTCCGCTCATTTTGTATATCGGCATAAAACGCAGCTCCTTATTCACGAAATAAAACCTTATATATACAAAACAAATAATAGGTTATCATATTAAATATAATTACTATTCTCTGTTTTTTGAAATAGAGTCCATATATCCTGCAGTTATAATACCGGTCGGCAATGCTACGATTGCAATTCCCATAAACGCTGAAACCATGCTCACGATTCTTCCTGTCTCACTGATGGGATAAATATCACCATATCCCACTGTCGTAAGTGTTACCATTGCCCAATATAACGCATCAAAAAATGTATTAAAACTATCCGGTTCTACCTGAAACATTACCAGCGCTGAAATCAATGTATATCCTGATGCCAAGTAACATACGGTAAGCAATGCATCCTTCTCTTTTTTTATGACATTGATAATCAAAACAAAGTTTTTTGAATATCTCAATATTTTTAATGCCCGAAATGCTTTAAACAATCGTGTTATTCTAAATAGCTTAAATCCAATGCTAAGCGGTGTAAATGATGGAAGAATCGATAACGCATCGATAATTGCATATAACGTAAACGGATATGTCACAAATGATTTTATACGTGATCCGTTTTTCTTATCATTGATATCTGCCGTAAACCAACGCAACAGATAATCTACAGAAAGTGGTCTATTAACTAGACAAAGACAAAGACTAAGACAAGATAAAGACAAAGACTATAAAAAAGAGAAAGATAAAAGAGAAAAGGCTCCGCCGTCTGACACGTCAAATACAAACCGAAAGGACGCAAAGACGCCTTGCGGCTATGACATGATTCTATCCGACATCGAAAATGACGAGCTTAAAAATCTGTATTACGAGTACATCAAGATGCGAAAACTGATCAAGTCACCGATGACAGACCGTGCCCTTCGGATGCTGATTGACAAAGTCAACACCCTAGAGCCGGAGAGCGTGGAACGGCAAAAGCAAATGCTTGAAAATTCAATTGTGAACAACTGGAAGAGCGTTTATCCGCTGAAAGACCATGAAACGATCGGAAAATGGGGTGACGGCGGTGGAAGGACTGACGAAGTTTATGGAAACCTCGGTACTTACCTCTGAGGAGAATGTCAGCAAGTTCAGTCAGGCGATGAGAAATCTGAAAGCAGATATTGAAAGCGGCAAGCGGATTATTACGCCAAAGAACGATGCAGAGTATAAGCAGTGGGAACGCCAGAGGGCGGAATCAGACGTTTTTAACTACAATGCGGAGGTCGGAAATGAAAATCAGATTGACGGATATCACTGCGAAATCTGCAATGACAGGGGTATGATCGCCGAACTCTTCGAGGATGATTATGGATGCCGTGCCGTGTATAAACAGTGCCGGTGTCGGGCAATACGCACCTTTATACGAAAGGCGAAGAAAAGCGGGCTGGTCGATGTGATGAAAAAGTATACCTTTGCCGCATACCACGCCGAAGAGGACTGGCAAAAGCGGCTAAAGTCCGCAGCAGAACGGTTTGCAAAGGACGATGCGCCGCGGTGGTTCTTTATCGGAGGCCAGAGCGGATCGGGAAAGACGCACTTGTGCACGGCAATGTGCATCTACTTTCTCCGGCAAAACCGCAATGTGAAGTATATGATGTGGCGCGATGAAAGCAGCTATATTAAGTCGGTCATCAACGACCCGGAGCGGTATCAGGAAGTCGTGCATGGACTGAAAAATGTGGATATTCTCTACATTGACGATTTGTTCAAGATGGGGAAGAACCCACAGGGCGAGGTGCCGCGGCCGACCACGGCGGATATTAACCTTGCGTTCGAGATTTTAAACGATCGGTACAATGGCGGACGGATCACCATTTTGTCCAGTGAACGGCATATTGACGATATCATGGAGATTGATGATGCAATCGGCGGACGAATCTATGAAATGACCACGCCAGGCGGTTATGCACTGAACATTAAAAACGATGGGAAAAAGAACTATCGCACACGTGCGGTCGTTACGCTTTGAAAAAACAAGGAGGAATCGAAATGTATGATACGATAAAGGATATTGCGATTATGTTTCAGATCAAGTGCGGCAAGTACCCCAAAGAGGCGCTGACCATAGAACTGTGTGATAAATTGTTTGATGAGGCACTTTCAGAATACCGCACCATGAATACAATCAATGCGTTGTCATGTGAAATGCAATGTGCCGATCGTTTGGCGTGATAGGTACATAGGGATGGATGAAATCAAGCTGATAATCAAGCTTCCGCCGGTTACCAAGAAGAACAGCCAGCAGATCCTGATTAACCATAAGACCGGCAAGCCGTTTATTGCACCGTCCAAGAAGTACCGTGAATATGAGCGTGATGCGGGATTCTTCCTACAACCGCTTGAGATTGATTATCCGGTGAACATTAAAGCGGTTTATTATATGCCGAGCCGGCGCAGAGTGGACAAGACAAACTTAGAGAGCGCTCTGTGCGATGTGCTGGTAAAGCATCATGTGATTAAAGATGATCACAGCGGTATTGTGGTGTCTACGGACGGAAGCCGGGTCCGTTACGATAAGAATAATCCACGGACGGAGATTTATATTACAAAACTGGAGGAAAACGAAGATGGACAAGTGTGAAATTTTAAATATTGTGCGCAGAGTTCTTAGCGGACTTGTCAGCACTTACGCAGCAAACAGAATTTTAGACGCTGTTGAGCGTGAAATTGATGACGGAAAGGATGACACGCCGTATGTTGGATGTGATATGGGTAAAAAATTTGATGATGATTGCATTAAATGCACAAAGGCATGGCTTGAAAGTGAGGTGCAGGACAGTGACAGATAATGAGATTATAAAGTATTGGAACGAGATTGACTCGGAGATTATAAATGAACACGGAGAAGAATTTGATGTTTATATAACAATGCCTGTAGCAAAAAGCACGGTTGACCTCATCAACCGCCAAAATGCAGAGATTGAGAGGTTAGAGAAAAAAGCAAATACACCATTTGCTAAGTTTACTTTTGATGAGAATAAATTAAAAGAAATAGTAGCAGATGCTATTGGGAATATAGAATTTAATCTCAATTCGGTCAAATCCGAAGCAATAAAAGAGTTTGCGGAAAAAGTTGACAAACTTTTAGAAAGATATTCGCATATACATGAAGATGCAGAAAAGGCAATGTCAGATGTAATTGAATATGATGATGAAACGATTGAAATGCAATCGGTTTGGGATGTTCATACGTTGATAGCAAATGAAATGGGTTCAGAACTTGAAGAAATGAATAGGTTGCAGGATAATATTGAAACTATTGCGAAAGAGCGGCTGTTAAAAGAGATAGAAAAAGATTTAAGTCTACTTGTAAAAGAAATGACGGAGATATAGACAATCTTGTAAAAGAAATGATGGAATAAAAGAACGATTTCATCAAGAAAAAGAGTGGGTATGAGATATTTAAACCGACCATTATCAGAATGGATAAAATACGGATATAACCCGATACATTTATTTGGTGACTATTATTTATTA
>CATVQN010000060.1 GCA_958346135.1 uncultured Eubacteriales bacterium
TATTTGCTCATCAATTCTTCAGCATCGTTTAAGGTGTGGTTGGGAGACAGAGAAAAGGGGTCTACAATTACGCCGTGCTCACTTCTCTTCACCTTGTCTACCTCGGCGGCCTGTTCCTCCATGGTCATATTTTTATGGATGATTCCAATACCGCCCTCTCTGGCAATGGCAATCGCCATTCCGGACTCGGTTACCGTGTCCATGGCGGCGCTCATCAGCGGAATATTCAGCTTAATTTTTTGGGTCAAATGGGTGGAAAGATCCGCCTCTCTCCCTACAAAATCAGATTCCTGAGGAACCAGAAGAACATCGTCAAAGGTCAGACCCTCTTTTGCAAATTTGTCGGTATACAAACCAACCCACATCCTTTCGTGATTTTAATAATAGTTCCCGCTGCGGGGAATCCATGTAAAAAGCAGTGCGCTGCTGCAGCTTGCCTTTTCATTCGCTTTTTCGCTTGCGCTGTGGCGGAAAAGATTTTTTAACCGCCGGACAGTTGTTTTATACAATATAAAAATAATTGATTATTCTTTATTGTACCACAATCTGCAGTGCTTCGTCAACTACCAATTCAGGCAATACCGCATAATTATTGTTGCTGCGGTGTTGTGCTGCTTTTTTGTGAATTTCCCTTGTCATATCCCAAATTTTGTGTTACAATAAAACCAAATGACGAAACCGGCGAAGGCCGGATGGAGGTTTCAGTCTATGAAAGAACAATTAAACACCATTCGCAGCACTGCGGCAACCGCTTTGGAAAATGCCCATACCTTGGCGGACCTGGAGGAGCTGCGCATTCAATATCTTGGGAAAAAAGGAGAGCTCACTGCCGTGATGAAGGGAATGGGCAAGCTTTCTCCGGAGGAACGACCGGTTATCGGTCAGCTGGCCAATGAGGTGCGGAGCGGAATCGAGCAGGCCTTAGAGGAAAAGAAGGCGGCGCTGGAGGTGCAGGCGGCAGAAGCCAGAATGCAGAGAGAAACCATTGATGTGACCATGCCCGGCCGCCGCCGTGCGGAGGGAAATAAGCATCCCTTAATCACCGTGCTGGATGATTTGAAGGATATTTTTATCGGCATGGGCTTTACCATTGCAGAAGGACCTGAGGTGGAGCTGGATTACTATAACTTTGAGGCACTGAACATCCCCAAGGATCACCCAGCAAGAGATACCCAGGACACCTTCTATATTGATGATGAGGTGGTTTTGCGTTCCCAGACCTCCCCGGTGCAGGTGCGGACGATGGAAAAGCAGAAGCCTCCGATTCGGATTATTGCGCCCGGCCGTGTTTACAGGAGTGATGCGGTGGATGCCACCCATTCACCGGTATTTCATCAGGTAGAGGGATTGGTGGTCGATAAAGGCATTACCATGGCGGATCTAAAGGGAACCCTGGAGGTCTTTGTGAAGAAGCTTTACGGCGAAGAAACCCGGCTGCGGTTCCGTCCCCATCACTTTCCCTTTACCGAACCCAGTGCCGAGGTGGATATCTCTTGCTTTAACTGCGGCGGCGAGGGTTGCCGGATCTGTAAGGGCGAGGGTTGGATTGAGATTTTAGGCTGCGGTATGGTACATCCCAGGGTGCTGCAAAACTGCGGTATTGACCCGGAGGTGTACTCCGGTTTTGCCTTTGGTATCGGTCTTGAGCGTGTGGCGATGTTTCTGTATGATGTGGATGATCTGCGGCTGTTCTTTGAGAACGACATTCGGTTTTTAAAACAGTTCTAGCAGATACAGAGAGGAAAGGATGTAGTTTAAGATGAATTTACCATTGTCCTGGTTAAAGGATTATATGAATACAGACGGCATTGACGATGCCGCATATGCCCATGCAATGACCATGTCCGGCTCCATTGTGGAGGGAATTGAAAACCCTGCCAAGGAGATAAAAAATGTAGTGACCGGAAAAATTGTTAAAATTGATCCGCATCCGGATGCGGATAAGCTGGTGGTTTGTCAGGTGGATTTGGGCGAGGAAGCGCCCACACAGATTGTAACCGGAGCTCCCAACGTTTTTGAGGGCGCCATCGTCCC
Source organism: uncultured Eubacteriales bacterium (assembly GCA_958346135.1). Taxonomy (GTDB): domain Bacteria; phylum Bacillota; class Clostridia; order Monoglobales; family Monoglobaceae; genus Ructibacterium. The sequence goes on from CATVQN010000060.1 coordinate 2,035, forward strand.
GGTGGCGAAGCATAAAAGCTGTCTGCCCGGCGGTGTGAAGATTACCAAGGGCAAGCTGCGGGGTGTAGTAAGCTGCGGCATGATGTGCTCTACAGACGAGCTGGGCATTTCTGAGGAGCGCGCTACCGGCATTCTGATTCTGCCGGAGGATACGCCTATCGGCGCAGATATTGTAGAGGTTTTGGGACTGAGCGAGAGTGTGGCAGAATTTGAAATTACCTCAAACCGTCCCGATTGTATGAGTGTAATCGGTCTTGCAAGAGAGACGGCGGCGACCTTTGGCCGGCCTTTCTCAGTGCCGGAGGTTACGGTGCCGGAGTCCGGCGGCGATGTGCATGATTATGCCTCGGTAGAGATTGCCGATCCTGCGCTTTGTTCTCGGTTTGTGGGCCGGGTTGTGAAAAATGTAAAGATTGGCCCCTCTCCCGAGTGGATGCAAAGACGGCTGAAGGCCTGCGGAATCCGGGCGATTAACAATGTGGTAGACATTACCAACTATATTATGTTGGAATACGGTCAGCCTATGCATGCCTATGATTTGAATCATGTGGAGGGCAGAAAAATTACGGTTCGCAGTGCCAAGGAAGGCGAGCTTTTGGAGACGCTGGACGATCAGCCCAGAACACTGCAGCCGTCTATGATTGTGATAAGCGATGCCAACCGTGCCATCGGTGTGGCCGGGGTTATGGGCGGTGCAAACTCCGAGGTGACCGATGCCACTACAGAGATTTTGTTTGAGTCAGCCACCTTCAATGCGGTGGCGGTTCGCCGGGGCGCAAAAGCGCTGGGAATGCGGACCGATGCGTCGGCGCTGTTTGAAAAAGGACTGGACAGCGAGAACTGTGTTCCGGCTATCAACCGTGCCTGTCAGCTGATGGCAGAATTGGGTGCCGGCGAGGTTGTCAGCGGAATGATTGATGTATACCCCGTGAAAAAGGAGCAGAAGATCCTTCCCTTTGAGCCTGAGAAAATGAACCGGTTTTTGGGGCTTACGATTCCTGAGCAGGAGATGGTTGAGATTTTAGAGCGACTGGAGTTTTCCGTTCAGGATAATATGGTCTATGTACCATCCTTCCGCGGCGATATAGAGGGCATGGCGGATCTTGCGGAAGAGGTTGCCAGAATTTACGGCTATGACAAGATTCCCTCCACCATGCTGCGGGGTGCTGTAACCGTGGGCGGCAAGAACCAAAAGCAGCGGCTGGAGGATACCGTTCGCAGTGAGCTTTCATCTGCCGGATTGTACGAGGCGGTAACCTTCTCCTTTATTGACCCCAAGGAATATGATTGGATGCGGATTCCTGCAGACGACAGCCGCCGGAATGTGGTTCGGATTTCCAATCCGTTGGGTGAAGAAAACAGTGTGATGCGTACCGATATGCTTTCCTCCTTGATGAAGACGCTGCGCATCAATTATAATCGGCGAAATACCGAGGCGGGAATCTTCGAACTGGGAACAATCTATATTCCGCAGAGCGGCGAGACGCTTCCGGCGGAAAAACAGGCCGTTGCCATTGGAATGTACGGCGGCTGTGATTTTTACGATCTAAAGGGGATTGTGGAACAGCTGCTGAATCGGATTGGGATTTCCAAGTATGAGTTTACGGCTTGCCGGGAGGACGCCTCGTTCCATCCGGGACGCTGTGCCCGGATTTGGGTACGGGGTAAGCAGATAGGAACGCTGGGGCAGATTCATCCGGAGGCAGCGGCGAATTTTAAGATTGGAACCGAGGTCTATTGTGCGGTTTTGGATTTTGAAACCTTGCTGGAAAACGCCGATGAGAAAAAGCATTATTGTCCGCTGCCGAAGTTCCCGGCTACCGGCCGTGACATTGCGGTGATTCTGGATAAAGAAATCAATGTGGGTGAAATTGAGAAGATTATCGAAGTCCAAAAGAGTCGGATTTTAAGGGAATATAAGTTGTTTGACGTCTATGAGGGTGATCAGGTCGGCGAGGGAAAGAAGAGTGTTGCTTATTCTCTGACCTTCCGTGCCGATGACCGAACATTGACAGACGCCGAGGTGAATCAGGTTGTGGACGGTATTGTTGACGAGCTGAAGGAGAAGCTGCACGCTGAGCTTCGATAGAGATACAGAAAAAAGAAAGGATGGTCAGAATGGATCGTAACAACATGATGGATACAATGAAATTTGACGTAAAGGCCGAACGTCCGATGGAACCCAGAGAGATTCTTTTAAAGGTTTATGACGCACTGTCGGAGAAGGGGTATAATCCGATTAACCAGATTGTTGGATATGTTCTGTCCGGAGACCCCTCCTATATCACCTCGTATCAAGGAGCGAGAAGCCTGATTCGTAAATTGGAGCGGGACGAAATTTTAGAGGAGGTTGTCACCTTCTACATGAATCACAGAGATGATCGGCAATAAGCAGCGTGACGCTGCACCCATTGCCGTTCTGACTCGGTGATTATGATTTTTCGCAGATGCCGTAGCGGCAACAAAAAAGTAAAGGCAACAGCCGTTCATTGTGCGGTGTTGCCTAAATATTTCCTATGATGAAAAACAGCGTGATGGTGTCGCGCTGTTTTTTTCTATAATTTATCAATATTTTCTGCTAATATTTTTATCACGGCATAAAGTCGCTTGTATTGCTCATCCCTTGCATGATCAATGGCGTGAAAAATGCCGGATAGATTCCTGTCAGCAGAATTGGAAACGTCGAGAAGAAGATAATCCGTGCTGACGTTTAAGACCTCGGATATCGTAATCAGCGATTCAATCGACAACGCCCGTGTTCCTCGTTCAATATGACCGATGTGTGCGGTGGATAAGCCACAGACCTCGGCCAATTGCTCCTGGGTTAGGTGCTTTTGTTTTCTTACTTTTCGAATACGTTCTCCTAAAGCAGCATAGTCAAACTCACTTTTCATCATTTCACCGCCTATCAGTACTAATTATAAACCAATAGTTTATATTTATTAAGGTATTATTAGGATTAAATATTGACTAATAGCATTATTTGTGCTATGATAAAGAAAAAATAATAATAGATAAGGTGGAATGTTTTATGAAAAAAATAGTATCCATTATGGTATCAATCTGTATGATTATAGGACTTATGGTAAATGTCTGTGCAGTCGATTACGGTGAGGAATTGAAAAATGCTCCCGTAAAAACGTATTCGCAAAAATTTTCCGATGTACCTAAAAGCTATTGGGCGTTTAGTTATATAGGAGAAATGACGGAGCGTGGTGTTTTAAACGGATATCCTGATGGAAAATTCTATCCCGATTCGCTGGTGACAAGAGCCGAGTTTGCAAAGATTATGACTACGGCTGCAGGACTTCTGCTTGCAACACCTACTATGCAAATTTTTGAAGATGTTTTGATAGATGAGTGGTATGCACCTTACATTCATACAGCGAAAGATTATTTAAGCGCATATCAGCAAAACGGAGAAAGCTATTACCATCCGGATACTCCTGCCCTGCGAGAGGATATTGCTGTGGCTTTGGTTAAGCTAAAGGGATATTCTACAACAGGGGCAGATATGACGGCACTGCAAAGAATGTTCTCCGACTATCAGTCTATATCCACGGATGCAAAGATATATGTGGCTGCTGCTGTGGAACATGGATTGATTTCGGGATATGAGGACGGAACATTTAGGGGGCAGGATAGTATTACCAGGGCGGAGGCTGCAACCCTCTTGTGGCGTGCTTATCAATATGGCAGTGAAAATAAATCCTATGGTAATACAACAGAGAATAATGCTGCTTTCGATGAACAGGAAAAAAACAAAGATAATAGCAACGAATCTGCCAAAACACAAGATAAACAGAAAACAGATAACGCAAATGTAAGCAGCACAAAGACCAGTGCTGACAAAACCGACAACAAAAAGACGGACAGCAATACCGATGACAAACAAGAGGCCAAAAAGCCATATATTATGAAGAAGCTGGCGTCTGCAAGTCTGGATAGTTCGACAAAGGCGACACTTGATGACAATGATAATATCTATTATGTTGATCAAGATGATAGCTGTGTTTATAAAATCAGTGTAGCCAACGGCAGCAAAACGAAATATTTGGATACGAAAAAAATGACTTATACGCAAACAGAGGAACAGGAAAACGAGGTTGTGGAAGAGATAACAAAAACTGTGGAAACCGGCGAATATGAGGAAGTCCAAGAAGAGGTTACCGAGACTGTTACGGATGAAGAAACGGGGGAGGAGGTTGAAGTGACCAAAACCGTGACAAAGCAAGTGCCTGTTACCAAAGAAGTCAAAGAAGAGGTGGTGAAAACCGTAACCGAAGAGGTGACGGTTGCGGAATACACCTCCTTTGTTCCGACACAGGTATTTTATGATAACTTAAACGATAAGCTGCTTTTAAACGGGTATTATCAAAAATGTGTCAAAGCGGGTGCGGCGCCGGAAAACGGAACATATGGTGTAATCTATGATATCACTGACCGGGCGCAGAACGTTTATTGTAAACTTTATAATGTTTTTGATTTTTCAAATAACACGGTTATTCAAGCAGTGATAAACAACAATTGTTTAGCTGTATGGTACGGTGCGTGGTTATATCAAGTAAATATTAAAACAGGAAAACGCGGTGAAGAAATGGGTTATGTTAAAGCATCATCTGGCGTAAGTGGATTAAGATACGGAAATAGCCTTTATCATTTATTGTCTAGGGAGATTAGCCAATATGATTTTACCAACCATATATTTAATTCAATAACAGATACCATTGGTT
>CATVQN010000061.1 GCA_958346135.1 uncultured Eubacteriales bacterium
CTGTTTCATAGAGGGAGCTTTTCTGATATACAGATACATCAGAGCTGATGGGATAGGTTCTGGACGAAGTGGTAAGCGTATTCACAGTCAAGCCGGTGATGTTTTCGGAAACGGCATTCAGTTTGCTGATAGAATCCGGATTGGTCAGATTTCCGGCTATCATGATACCGCTGCCTGCCGGAATGCTGAACATACGTCCGTTGGTATTTAGATTATAGAATTGACCGTCTACGATATACTGATAAGAACCCGATACCGCTTTTGTGCTGTTGGAGGCGGCGGTCATCAGTCCGAAGGAATAGCCGTCATTGGTGACATCCTTTAAAATCATTTTTGTAATGGCGCCGTTCTTATCCGTCTCATAATAGAGAACCTGGGTGGAGAGAATATTCACCTGATCCAAACGCTGGGGAAAAATAGTGGCATAGACACTGCTTTCGTAGGTATCTATGGTACCAATGTCAAGGATCTGCACATCGGATGCAACCGTGTATGAGCCAAGCTTCCGGTTTTCCCAGTGAAAAGTACCGCCCACCTTGCTCTTGCCGGTTGTGTCCAAAACGGAAAGCTTGGCATTTCCGCTTTGGATGGTAACCTGTACAACTTTATTTTTGTAGGTACTGTAATTTTTATCCGTAGTATATTCGGCGGTCTGACCGTTTGGCATTACCAATTTTACATAGTAGCCGGTATAGGTGTCTACCGTACCGGATTGAAAGGTCTTGCGGCCGCTTTCTAGGATATAGCCTACGATTTTATCGCCGCTTTCGGCCGAGGAGGAGATGACATCAGCAATCTTGCCATCCTTGCCAAGCAGCGCCGTTATGGTGTCGCCCAGCAGAAATTCGCCGCCGGAGGAAAGCTTTGCAAAAGCATCTCCGCCTTCGATGGTATATTCCTTGCCGGAAATGGTAATCGAGGTGGGCATATCCTTATTTGGCGTTGCTTTTTCAAATACGCCCGTCACTTTGTCGCTGTACGCCAGAATCAAATTTAAGTCGCTGAGATAATAAGCAATATCGTAGCTTTGCAGAGCGGAGCAGGAAGAACTTTCCCCGTTCCGCATAACCACAGTGCTTTCGCTGATGCCCCAGCCGGAACCCCAGTTAGAAGCACGCACGGTGACAGGACCCTGGACATTTCCCTTTTGCCAAGTAATATAGTCGATATCTATGCCGTTTCTTTTTACCCGGAGAATGTCCCCCATCTCCAGCGTGGATTTCAGGCCGCCGAAGGTGGTCTGACCCTTGCCCTTATAAACAGTGGTGCTGTCGTTGATGTCAATTTGCATCAATACATTGTTATGATACGCCATTACGGTATTGGCAAGGGTAGAGTATACCACATAGTCTTCGGTAGCGTTATCGCCCGCTTCCGGCATAAAAGCAATCAGCTTATTGTTGTTCTTTACGGCGGCTTCGCCTTTGAGTCCCAAAAGAGAACGATCAAAGCTGCCATCGGTTTTATAAGTGCCGTTGCTGGTAAAAATTTCATCCGATGCAATCGAGGCGTCATCCTTGCTGTCTGCAATCAGGGTAACGTCATCCAAAATCTGTACATCAAATTCGCTGACCAGCTGATTGGCCTGATTTTTCATCTTCGTGCGCAGTGTGTTGTAAATCAGCTGTGCAACCTGTCCCCGGTTCATAGTTTCGCCGGCACCGCAGTCTAAATTTTCGGTCATATCCAAATTATTAGCCATGCCGATTTGTCCGTAGGGCCAGGAAACACCGAAGTCGCTGTCCGTATAGCCTAAAATCCGCAGCATAATGGTGACAGCCTCCTCAAAGAGGACGCCGTCATCCGGACGAAAGGTCGCATCGGGGTAACCGCTGACGAGACCGTTGGTAACGCCCACCCGAACATAGGGTGCTGCCCAGTGCTGATAAGTGACATCCGGAAAGGGGGAGATGGAAAGGTTGGAGGCAACGCTGTTGCGGAAGGAGGAGCTTGCAACGGCTGCTTTGGTAAATTCCGCACGGGTGACAGAATCGTCAAGACGCATATTGCCGTCCGGATCCCCTTTCATGATGTTTAGCTCACGCAAAAGGGAGAGGGCTCCGTTTTGCGGTTCGGTTGCAAAAACCGGTGTTATGCAGCCTCCGATCAGAAAAATACAGAGAAAAATTGAAAGAATTCGTTTCATTTTTACACACACTCCGTTGTTTCATAGTTGTAGATTATTCATGGCGCAGCGCATCGATAGGATTGAGTTTTGCGGCATTCTTTGCCGGCAGATAGCCGAACAGAACGCCGATTCCGACCGACACGCCAAAAGCAATTGCAATTGCCCCCACAGAGGGGGTTGCGGTAAGCCCCAGCATCCTTCCGGCAACGACGGCGATGATGGAGCCTGCTGCAATTCCAAACACACCTCCGACGCCGCTGACCGTACCGGCCTCAATCACGAACTGAGACATAATGGTTTTGCCCTTTGCACCCAGAGATTTACGAATACCAATCTCACGGGTTCGCTCGGTTACGGAAACCAGCATGATGTTCATGATACCGATGCCGCCTACCAGCAGAGAGATGCCGGCAATGCAAACCAAAAGCATCTTCATGGTATCCAGCATTTCCGTTGCCATATCCAGAATCTGGGTTAGACTGGATACGGTATAATAGTCGTCATCACCGATTTTTTCCAGCAGCTTGGTCTTTAGGAAGGATACCGCATCCTCTACGACTTCATCGGAAACAGCGGTCAGCGTATAGCTGCTGATATAGCTGCTGGTGGAGACACGGGCAGCCGTTGTGTAGGGAATATAGATCACATCGTCTGAGCCGCCGCTTTCCGAGTCGTCCTTTTCTTCCAGAATTCCCACAACAGTATAGGGAGTTCCGTTAATTTTGATGCTTTGATTCAGCGCCGGGGTTTGACCAAAAAGCTCCTTTTGAATATAGGTGCCGATGACGCAGGTTTTGGTGTTACCTGCAACATCCATATAGCTGAGAAACCGACCGTTGGTAACATGGAGCAGTTTCATATCTGCATATTCTTCGCTGACCCCGGTGACATTGGTGGTAATATCCTCCGAATCCCCGGCAATTTTTACCGTTGCACGGCTCAGAGAGACAGAGGGAGAGACACCGGATAAAAGCTCCGGGTTCTCATCTCGCAGTGCGTAGATGTCATCCTCGTAAACGGTACGGCTTCCGCCTCGATCCTGTACAGTGACCGTAATCGATGTGGTTCCTATTTCCGCAAACTGTTCGGTAATCATATTGGTCATGCCGTTCATCAGGCTGATTAAGATAATTACGGCAGCCACACCTACAATGATTCCAAGCATGGTGAGAAAGGAACGCATCTTGTCATACATAATGTTGGAAAGAGCCAGAAAAAAAGATTTTTTTAAACTCATACGGCGGTTTCCTCCCCATCATCTCCGGCGTGAGCAACCGTTGCAAATTTTGCAATGTCCGCCTCGCCGTCATAGACAATCCTGCCGTCCTGAATCCGAATCACTCGTTCTGCCTGGGCGGCAATGGTGTTATCGTGGGTAATCAAAACAATGGTATTGCCTTCTTCGTGCAGGCTTTTCAGAAAACCGAGCACCTCTTTACCGGTCTTGGAATCCAATGCACCGGTAGGCTCATCGGCGAGGATAATAGACGGCTCTCCGGCCAGAGCACGGGCAATGGAGACACGCTGCTGCTGACCGCCCGATAACTGGCTGGGCATATTCTTTGCCTTGTCCCGAAGACCTACCCGCTCTAAGGATTGGAGCGCACGTCTTGCCTGTTCCCGTTCACTGAGTCCGGCATAGAGCAGAGGCAGCTCCACATTTTGCTGTACCGTAAGCTTGGGAATCAGGTTGTACTGCTGAAAAATAAATCCAAGCTTTTTGTTGCGAATCTCTGCCTGTTCGTCATCGTTCATTTTGCTGACGTCTTTTCCGTCCAGAAAGTACTGGCCGCTGGTTGGAACATCCAGACATCCGATGATGTTCATACAGGTGGATTTTCCGCTTCCGGATTGTCCAACAATCGCCAGAAATTCGCCTTTTTGAACAGTCATGGAAATGCCGTCAATGGCGTGCACCTCACTATCGCCCATATGATAAATTTTGTATATGTCTTTAAATTCAATCAAAGGTGTCATCATCTGTTACCTCCGGCACCGCCGCGGTTACCGCCTGATCCGCCCCCGGGCATTCCGCCTCCGCTAGGCATACCTCCGCCGCCGGGCATTCCGCCGCTGGGCATACCACCGTGCATTCCCATGCCCGGCATCAACATTTGGTTCTCTTCAGTGGAAGCCGCTTTCACATAAACCACATCGCCTTCCTGCAGACCGGAGAGAATTTGTACAAAGCTGTCATTGCTGATACCGATTTCTACCTGTACGGTTTTGTAACCCTCCGGCGCCTGGTCATTTTCATCGGTCTTGTCGCCCTTTACATAGACCGTATTGCCGCGGTTTACTGCGGTTGCGGGAACTGTGATCGCATCTTCAACCTTTTCTACGATAATTGTGGCATCAATATTCATACCGGGCAGCAAATTTTCATCAAAGTTTTGCAGCCGAACCTTAATCGGGTAGGTGGTAACGCCGTTGGTACCTACTGTACCGTTGACGCTGACGTTTTCCACCATGCCGGTATAGGTCTGTCCCTCTACCGCATCGGCGGTTACCGTAACCTCCTGACCGACCGAAATCTTTTTCACATCCAATTCATCCACGTCCAGCTGAAAACAGAGACTGCTCATATCATAGATGACAGCTAAAACGTTGGAGTCGGAAGATGCGGCACCGTTTTCAATCTTTTCGCCGGCCTTTTTGTTTTTGGCTACAACGGTTCCTTCAATAGGAGCCGTAATGGTGTAGTCCTCCAGCTGGGTTAAAATTTTATCACGGGAAAGAACTGCATCGTCCAGAGAAAGCTTAGCGGTAAGAATACTGGAGGCAGAATTATCATCTATTTGCTGCAGATAGGCTCTTTCCTGTGCGAGCTGTGCTTCGCGGACGGATAATTCGGCAGAGGTTCGCTGAGAGTCCAGGGTATTGGATTCAATGACGGCTAAAATGCTGTTTTCCCAAACCTGATCTCCTGCATTTATGTCAACAGAAGCAAGCGTTCCGGCGGTTTTTGCACTAATAGTAACAGAATCGATAGGTTCAAAGGTGCCCACATCATTGCAGGCTACGTTGCCTACCATTGCGGTTGCGGAGTCACCGGCAGAGAGTGCGCCGGGATTGGCCGCCTGAATGGTCACATAGCGGATGCGCATATAGCCGCTGGTGGATTCTCCGGCATTGCTGACTGCGGTGACGGTGCCGGAAATCTGTGTTCCGGTTCCAACCAAAGTCAGGGAAGCGGGCATGCCGACAGAAATAGATTCTGCATCAACTTCGTTGAACGGAACCCGGATTTCCATGTAGGAATCATTGACCACGTCGGCAATTTTTGTACCGTTATTTACCGAATCGCCGGCCTTAACATAGACTTCGCTGACCCGACCGGATAGATTGGAGCGAACATAGAGATCGTCAAAGGTGTCTAAAATATCCTGGTAGTTTTGCTGCGCTTTCTGCAGCGAAATGTCTGAGCTTTCCTTGCTGATTTTCAAGGTCTCGCTGTTGTGGGATTTCAGTGCATCATTATAGCTTTGCTGTGCCCTCTGAATTGCGAGATTTGCACTGGAAAGAGAGGTTTGTACCGTACTGGAGTCGATTTCGTACATAGCCTGCCCTTTGGTGACGTGATCTCCTTCCTCAAAAGGAGCGGATAAAATCTCGCCGGTGACAAGAGGAACAATGGAATAGGATGCATTGGGTTCGATGACCGAACTTCCGGTAACACTGGAGGATAAATCCTGTTTGGTCACCGTAACTTCGTTGAAGTTTCCTGCGCTTTCCGCTTTCTTTTTTTGGCCTGTATGTATGAGCAGAAAAACTGCGAGAATCAGGACCAAAAGGATAACAATGGACCATATCTTATGTTTTTTTACAAAACCGATGATGGCCGAGAAGATTTTTTTGGCAACTCCTCCCGCTGTGGAAAGAACGCCGGACAAAAGCTGTTTGATCTTGTTCATATTGCCGTCTCCCATGAATAAAATATTGATATAACTGAGTCTATGTACAAATCTTACCAAAGCAACATTAAAATTCGATTAAAATAATGGTTTGTTTTATTTATCGGCAGTTTCCTGCTGCGATTCTTCACAAATTGCGGTAAGCTCCTCCAGCAGCTGTAAAAAATGAGTTGTTTTTTCTTCTCCGAAATTTTCAAAACATAAGGCACACTTGCGGTAGATGTCTGTTTTGACATTCTCCAGCATCGTCAATCCGGATTCGGTCAGCATAACAGAGGGCTGGCGGCGATCCTCTGTCGATAGAATACGTCTTACATAGCCCTTGGTTTCCATGCTGTTAATGGTCTGTGAAATCGCAGATTTGCTGACGCCGAGCAGATCGCTGAGCCGTGCCGTATTGATTTTTTGATGGTTTTTTCCAAGATAGACAATGGCCTTCATTGTAAAAAATTCCGGACGGGATACCGGAAGTCTTGTAGAATGTATCGACATCAGTCGGTGTAATCGGTCCCCGATGGTATAAAATCTGTCTGCAAAACTGTAATTCATATACAGTCCCCCCATGAATTTATAAATTCGTTTCGTTAAGAATCTTAAATATTTTATCACTGAACAACTTTGCTGTCAACGGAAGAATGCACAGAATCAAAGTGTGATTTTAAAATAAAATCTTACAAAATGATAAAAGATGAAAAAAATACTTGCAAAATATAGTAA
>CATVQN010000062.1 GCA_958346135.1 uncultured Eubacteriales bacterium
GGATCTTTGTTTCTATTTTTTATATGTTTTAAAATGACTGCCCCGCCAAATTGGCGGGGCAGTTTTATTGCTATGTCTTTTTAAAATACATTCGTAGTTCTTATGCCAAATTCTTTTAGACTGCCGGAAAGGTAACGGTGATCGTGGTTCCTTCGTTGACGGTACTCTCTAATTGAATCTTCGCATGATGGTACATGGCGCCGTGCTTGACAATGGAAAGACCCAGACCGGTTCCGCCCATGGCCTTAGAACGTCCCTTATCCACCCGATAGAACCGTTCAAAAATCCGGTTTTGCTCGGAAAGCGGTATTCCGATACCGGTATCTTGGATTGTCAGTGTTACGTTTTCATCGCTTTTTGTAATGATCGCATTTACGGTGCCGGATTCCCGATTGTATTTAATGGCATTGTCACAGAGGTTATAGATCATTTCGTCTAAAATCTTTCGTACCCCATGAACTACTGCGGTGTCGCCTAAAAGATGCATAGCAATATGCTTTTTTGCCGCGGCCGGCTTCAGACGTGTGGTCACTTCCTCGGTAAGCTGAAACAGATCTACATCCTCCTTGGGATATTCAATGGCGCCCTCGTCTAATTCTGATAGCCTAATAATATCACTAACCAGCGAAATCAGCCGCTGAGATTCTTCGTAGATGGATGCGGCAAAGTCCGCAGTCACCTCCGGCGGAGTTCCGCCTGCCTTTAAAAGCTCTGCAAAACCTGAAATTGAGGTCAGAGGCGTCTTGAGCTCATGGGAGACATTGGCGGTAAATTCTCGGCGCAGTGCTTCTCTTCTGGCACTTTCGGTAATGTCAAGAATAATGATCACGCCGCCAATGACCCTTTCGTGATCCCAAACAGGGTTGGCAATCAGCTGATAGGTGAACGACTCATAGGACATGGTGTGTTCTGCCCGTTTTCCGGTCAGGACGGTGTTTACGGCCTCCCGAAAATCTGCAGTTCGATTCAGCGTAAGTACACTGCTGTTTTCCGGGTCTTCTCCCTCGGCTTTGAGCAGCCGGAGAGCGGCAGAGTTATAGGAAAGAAGATTGGTTTTGCTGTCAATTACCAAAAAGCCCTCGCTCATATTTTCAGTGATGAGCCGAAACTCATTTTGCTTTTGATAGGCCTGCTCCAGTTGCTTGGTAATCGTTTCTTTTTGGTCGGCAATTTTACGCAGAAGAGGGGTCAGTTCTTCGTAGGTAGCGTTATTTTCGGGATTTTCCAAATCAAGATTGTTGATAGGCTTTAAAAGGCTTTTGGAAAGTCGTGAGGCTAGCAGAAACGATAAGATAAATGCCAAAATCAGGACAATCAGCAGCGGGTGCAGAATACCCAGCAAAACAGTGACAACGGTGTACTGACGGGTGGAGACCCGAAGAATGTTTCCGTCCGTTAGCAGCTTGGCATAGTAGACGGTTTTTTCGGTCAGCGTATTGGAATAACGGATGCTGGTTCCGCTGCCGTTTTTCAGCGCAAGCTGTACTTCTTTTCGTCCCAAGTGATTATCCAGCGTTTCCGCATCGCCAGAGGTGTCGGCAATGACCGTTCCATCCGGAGCAATCAGGGTAATACGCCGATCGTTGTCATGAAAATTATCAAATAAGGCAGTTCCGTCCTGCTCAATACTATAGGCAAGATAGCCGGCTTCGCTTTTTAATTCCTTAATAATCTGTCCTTCAAAAAAACGAAACAGGATGCCCATGATAAACGCCAGACTGGCAAGAACCACCAGCATAGCGGAAAAAAAGATGGAACGATAAATTTTATTCGTCATCAAAATCGCCCCCAATTTTATAGCCAATGTTTTTCACGGTTTGAATCAGGCTCCCTGCGTCTCCCAGCTTGACCCGAAGCTTTCGGATATGCACATCCAGGGTTCGGGATTCTTCGTAGTATTCGCCCCAGACCTTGTTTAAAAGCTCGTCTCGGCTCACTACATTCCCGCCGGCGGCCAGCAGCGTTAAAAGCAGAGAATATTCTTTGTAAGAGAGGCTGACATCGGTATCGTGTACCCGGATGATATGCTTGTGCGGATCCACAAACAGAGGCCCTATAGCGTAGCAGTCATTTTTCTTATCCCGATAGGTGCGCCGCAGAAGCGCCCGAACCCGGGAGGTCAGTTCTACCATACCGAAGGGTTTTGCGATATAGTCATCCGCACCCATATCCAAGCCGGTTACCTTATCGTATTCGCTGCCCTTGGCGGTGAGCATAATAATGGGCAGAGTCTCGGTGCGGCTGTCGGCTCTTAGCTTTGTTAAAATCGAAAGACCGTCCTCCCCGGGCAGCATGATATCAAGCAGGACAAGCTCTGGCAGCTCTTGGGAAAGAGCCTCCCAGAAATAACGCGGCTCCGGGAAGCTTTGTACCTCATAACCCTCCTTCGAGAGGGCGTAACTTACCAGCTTTCGGATATTATCATCATCTTCCACAAAGTATATCATAGGCATTTCTCCGTTTCAGTGTATATACTAATCATAACACAGAACCCGATTTTCTTCAACCGAAAACGAAAAATCAGGATACCGGATTTTCATGGCCGCCGGTAATGGAATAAATGACCCATTCGGCAATGTTTTCCGCATGATCCCCGATACGTTCTAAATACTTGGCAATCATGAAAAGATCAATCAGTGCTTCCGCATTTGCCTGTGCGTTTTGGACACCGTCAATCAGCTCGCATTTCACCTTTTGAAACAGAGCATCCACCTTGTCATCCTGGGCGATGACAATTCGAGCCAGAGATAGGTCGGTTCTGACAAAGGAATCGATGCTGTCGGTTACCATTTTTGTGGTGGCCTTTGCCATATCCTCAATATGCACCTTGCTGGTGTAGCCGCCGAGATTGACAAAGGGAACAATCTCCGCTATGTCAGAGGCCTGATCGCCGATGCGTTCCATATCGGAAATCATTTTCAGTGCAGAGGAGATTTTCCGTAAATCCCCAGCCACCGGCTGCTGCATTAGCAAAAGCTTCATACAAAGATTCTCAATATCCCGTTCTTTTTGGTCAATTTGATTGTCGGTATCGCGTACCAGCTGCTTGAGATTGTCGTCGTTTTCCGTGAGATATCGGACTGCGCCGCCAATGGCATCCTCACAGAGGGCGCCCATGGTAATCAGTTCTTTATTTAATACTCTCAGCTGTTCGTCAAAATGGTTTCTCATTATCCAAACCTCCCTGTGATATAGTCCTCGGTACGCTGATCCTTCGGTGTGGAGAACATCCTTTCGGTATCGTCAAACTCCACCAGCTCTCCCAGTAAAAAGAACGCTGTTTTATCTGCAATCCGCAGCGCCTGCTGCATATTGTGGGTTACTATAATAATGGTATATTTCTCCTTTAACTCCAGTGCAAGCTCCTCAATTTTTGAGGTGGAGATTGGGTCCAGAGCGGAGGTGGGTTCGTCCATGAGAAGAATCTCCGGCTCTACGGCAAGCGCACGGGCAATACAAAGCCGTTGCTGCTGGCCGCCGCTCATGCCAAGAGCACTTTTTTTCAGGCGGTCTTTACATTCCTCCCAGATGGCGGCCTGCTTTAAAGAACGCTCCACAATCTCATCCAGCTTTAACCGGGAACGGATTCCGTGGATTCTGGGGCCGTAGGCGATGTTGTCATAGATGCTCATGGGAAACGGGTTAGGCTTTTGAAAGACCATGCCTATATGCTTTCTTAAAATTGTTACGTCAATGTCCTTGTAAATGTCCGTATCACCCAGCATGATGCGTCCCTCTATTTTACAGCCGTCTATTAGGTCATTCATTCGGTTCAGTGTCTTTAAAAAGGTAGACTTTCCACAGCCGGAGGGACCGATGAGAGCGGTAATTTGGTTCTGAGGAATGGTAATATTGATGTTTTTCAGTGCGTGGTTGGTATCGTACCACAAATTTAAATCTGTTACGCTTAAATTGGCCATGGTATCATCCCTTTCGCTTGTTTACGGCTTTGGCAGCCAGTTTTGCCGCCAGGTTGATTATGAAGGTCAGCAGTAATAAGATTACGGCAATGGCAAAGGCAATTTCAAACTCACCCCGTTCCTTTGCATACATATAGAGTGCAACCGTAAGGGTAGAACCGGGGTTGTTCGGCATTGGTGCATGAAACAGGTCAATCATTTCGTTGGCCATACCGGCTGTAAACAAAAGTGCTGCGCTTTCGCCTACAATACGCCCGATCGCCAGAATACAGCCGGTGACAATTCCCTCAATGGAGGAGGGTAGTACCACCGAACGGATCATATGCCATTTTCCGCTGCCCAGAGCCAGGGAACCTTCACGATAGGAATTGGGTACGGTCTTGAGGCTCTCCTGTGTGGTGCGGATAATGGTGGGAAGTGTCATGATGACCAGAGTCAGAGCGCCGGCAATCAGGCTGGTACCCAAAGAGAAGAACTGGACAAACAGCAGCATACCGACAAGACCGTAGATAATGGAGGGGATTCCGGAGAGGGTTTCTGCTGCCAGCTCAATGATTCGAACCACCCGTTTATTTTTGGCGTATTCATTTAGATAAATGGCAGAGCCGACACCAAGGGGGAGAACGATGACGAGAGCCATCAGAATGATGTACAGGGTGTTTAAAATGTTGGGAAGAATACCTATGGTCTCCCGCACTAGACTGGGTTTGGTGCTCAGCAGCTGCCAGGAAATATGAGCAACACCCCGGTAGAGAATATAGCCGGCCAGCCCTAAAAATGCCGCAATAATGATGCCGGAGGCCAAATACATCAGCAGCATGAAAACCGTTTGATAGATTCGGC
This sequence comes from uncultured Eubacteriales bacterium, assembly GCA_958346135.1. Lineage (GTDB taxonomy): Bacteria > Bacillota > Clostridia > Monoglobales > Monoglobaceae > Ructibacterium. The sequence goes on from CATVQN010000062.1 coordinate 4,764, forward strand.
GCCTGAGAGGTATTTTCTTCAAGGGAATCAGTGCTCCTTTCTCTTTATCACCAGATTCAAAAACAGGTTGATGATCAGAATAAATACAAACAGTACCAAGGCGATGGAGAACAGAGCCTGTCGCTGTAAGCCGGAGGAGTAGGACATTTCGGAGGCTACCGCTGTAGTTAAAAACCGTACACTGCCAAAGAGCTTGGGCATATTTGCCACGTTTCCGGACACCATCATAACGGCCATGGCTTCGCCAATGGCACGGCCGATGCCCAGTACGACCGAAGCTAAAATTCCGCTTTTGGCGGCAGGCACCGTTACCTTAAAGACTGTTTCGGTTTTGGTTGCGCCAAGCGCCAAGGATGCCTCCTCATATTCCTTGGGAACCGCCTTGAGGGCGGTTTCGGAAACGCTGATGACAGAGGGGAGAATCATAAGTGCGAGCACTACAATGGCGGCAAGAAGCGTGGCGCCGTCGGGAAGATGAAAGGCATCTCGTATAAAGGGGACGACAACAATCATTCCCACCAGACCGTAAATCACAGACGGGATTCCCGAGAGCAGTTCTACGGCGGCGCGAACCGGAGTTTCCAGCTTTGGCGGCGCCATTTTAGCAATATACACTGCGCAAAGAATACCGATGGGAACGCCGATGAGCATGGCGCCCAGGGTGCCGTAGACGGAGGTCAGGATAAACGGCAGAATCCCGAAGCTGGGATTTGCGGCAGTGGAAGCCCAGACCCTTCCCAGGAGGAATTTTACAATTCCGATTTCCCGAATGGCAGGCACTCCGGAGATGATCAGAAAGACTGTGATGACTGACACAAATGCGACAGAGATAAAACCAAAAACGGTAAAGAGGGTATGCATGGCAGTTTCCAGAAAATTTTTCTTTTTCATGCTTGTCACCAACTTAAGACTGATTTTATCGGATGACCGGAATTGCACCGGCTTTTTCAATTAGGTCATCTGCGGCACTGCTGGTGGCAAAATTGAAAAATGCCTGTGCGGCGGGTGTGAGAGAAGCACCCTTTTTCGTTACGAAGACAAAATCACGCTGGATCTTATAGCTGCCGTCCTGAATGGTTTTGGTGGAGGGCAGAACCCCTTCTACCGAGATGGCTTTCACACTGTCCTTCACAGAGGCCAAAGAGGCATAGCCGATGGCGTTGGGGTTGGAGGAAACGGTTTGTACTACATCGCCGGTGGAGGTCAGCTCCTGGCTGTAGACACAGGCATCCTTGGTTTTGGTAATGGATTCAAAGCCGTCACGGGTACCGGAGGCTGCCTCCCGGCCGATGCAGACAATGGGTGAATCGCTGCCGCCCACCGCACTCCAGTTGGAAATCTGACCGGTGTAGATTTGTGCAATTTGTTCCAGGGTAAGATCTGCTACCGGGTTTTGGGGGTTTACAATGACGGCAATACCGTCAAGAGCGATCACCGTTCCTTCCAGGGTTTGCGCTTCCTCGTCTTTTAGGTCGCGGCTGGATAGACCAATATCGCATCTGCCCTCAGAAACTGCCTGGATTCCGGAGCCGGAGCCGGTGGGATTGTAGGTAACCTTTACTCCTGAATTTTCCTCCATATAGGCCTCGCTTAAATAGCCGATTACCTTTTCCATAGAGGTGGAGCCATCGGTTGCTACCGTACCGGAGGCGGTTGTGGAGGGTTGTGTTGAATTGGATTGCTCTGTGCTGCCGCAGCCGGCGCAAAAGGCCGCTGCCAGCAAAACCGAGAGTGCAGCTGTTACAATTTTTTTCATTGAAAATACATTCCTTTCTTTTTTGTTCTTTGGAACTAGTATGTCTTTATTATACCCTTGCTATGTTAACTCTAAAAGAGAATTTAGGTTAACTCTAAGTTAACATTAAGAACAATGGAAACGATTCTGCGCATAATTATGTTAACAAAAACGTCTGTGTCGTGTGTGTAACTAAGGAAAAAAGAATGTTTCAAGGA
>CATVQN010000063.1 GCA_958346135.1 uncultured Eubacteriales bacterium
CCTTTGCCGTTGTCATAGACTACCTTCCAGTCAAACATCTCGATATACCAATCCTTAAGCTTTACCGTATCCTCAGAAAAAATACCAACGTGTTCAATTCCGATTTTCATAAAAAATACCTCCTATTTTCATATACGATTCCGGCAAAATTCCGGTTTTATTTTTTATAGCGAGACGCAAGCTCACTAAATACATCGTCCCAGGTCAGTCCCTGCTCCACCAGAACCACGGACAGATGATACATCAAATCCGCAGTCTCGTATTGAACCTCAGACTTCACATAATTTTTCGATGCAATAATCACCTCGGCAGACTCTTCTCCCACTTTTTTCAGCATCTTATCAATACCCTTTTCAAAAAGATAGTTGGTGTAAGAACCCTCCTTGGGATTCTTTACCCGGTCTATAATCACATCATAAACATCATAGAGAATCTTAGGTGTTGCAATGAAATCGGTAGGAATTTCCACCAGCTTGCCGTCCACCAGCTTCCGATAAAAGCAGGAGAAATTTCCGGTGTGACAGGCAGCACCCTCCTGCTGAATCTTCAGCACCAGGGCATCCCCGTCACAGTCAACAAAAATCTCCTTGACATTCTGGTAATGGCCGGAGGTAGCGCCCTTTTCCCACAGCTCCTGACGGCTGCGGCTAAAATAAGTAGCGTGCCCGGTCTCAATGGTCTTTTTGATGCTTTCCTCATTCATATAGGCGCACATCAGCACCTCGCCGCTGATTGCATCCTGGGCAATTGCAGGTATTAAACCCTTCTCGTCAAATTTTAGTTCCTTGATAAAATCCATTTCAAACACCTTTCTCTATGTAGAATTTTTATGTAAGTAAATTTAAAGCATTTTGCAAGTTTCTACTGCCTCTGCAAGGGAAATATTTCCCGTGTAGAGTGCCTTTCCGATAATGGCGCCCTCCACCCCGGTTTTTTTGAGCTTTTCCAAGTCTTTAAGCTCGGTCACACCGCCGGAGGCCACCACATCCACGGAAACTCGTTTTACCATTTCTTCCATGGCCGCAGTATTTGGCCCCTGCAGCATCCCGTCCGTCGCAATGTCCGTATATATGATGGTCTGAACACCCAACTTTTCCATCTGCTCTGCAAGACACAGCGCCGATGTACGGCTGACCTCTTCCCAGCCGCTGACAGCCACCATACCGTCCTTGGCGTCAATTCCCACTGCAATACGGTCACCGTATCGTGCTGCGGCCTCTTTGACAAACTCCGGATCTCTCAGTGCAGAGGTGCCGATAATCACACGCCGAATGCCGGAGGACAGATATTTTTCCACCGCCGCCATATTTCGGATGCCGCCTCCCACCTCAACCGGAATATCCAGCTTACGGGCAATTTCGGAAATGACGGAAAAGTTGGGCATATTTCCGGATTTCGCCCCGTCCAAATCTACCAGGTGAAGAAACTCACCGCCCTGTGCCTGCCAGTTTCGTGCCACTGCCACCGGATCTTCCGCATAGGTTGTCTTTTTCTGATAGTCGCCCTGGGACAGGCGAACACACTTACCGTCGATAATATCGATTGCGGGATACAAACGCATGATTATAATTCTCCTTTTATCTCATGAATCAGCCGGACAATGACCTCCCGATGAAGCTTCATGCTCACACGGTTTACCACCAGTCTGGCACTCAAAGGACAAATATCCTCCAAAACCTCAAGACCGTTTTCGTGCAGAGTCTTACCGCTCTCTACGATATCCACAATTACCTCGGACAATCCTACCAGCGGCCCCAGTTCCACCGAGCCGTTCAGCTTGATAATATCCACCGTCTGACCCTTGGTTCTGTGAAAGTAGTCTCTGGCAATCTCCGGGTATTTGCTGGCAACCCGCATGATATTTCTGCCTTCCAGCTCTCCCCGCATTTCGGCAGGGCCGGCCACTGCCATCATGCAGGTGCCAAAGCCCAGATCCAAAACCTCGTAGAGATTTTTACCGCTCTCAAGCAGGGTATCCTTTCCGACAACACCGATGTCCGCAGCGCCGTATTCCACATAGGTGGGAACATCCGATGCCTTGACCAAAATAAACCGAAACTTTTTCTTTTCATCCGCAAAAATCAGCTTTCGTGTCTTGGTCTTCATCTCGGCAACGTCATAGCCGAGCCGCTCAAAAATATCGATCGAAAGCTCAGCCAGGCGCCCCTTGGCAAGAGCCACAGTAAGATACTCCGGGGAAGGCTGAGCAGTGTTTTTGCGGGAATGCTCATCGTACAGCGCCGCCATTAAGCGTTCTACTCCGATCGCCACCCCGGTTGCCGGCATCTTACGGCCGAACTTCTCCATCAGGTTATCATATCGGCCTCCGGAGCAAATCGGAAACCCTACGCCATAGGTTACACCTTTAAAAATCAGTCCTGTGTAATAATCCAAATGGGGCACCATACCCAAATCAATCGAAATATACCGCTCCAATCCCTGTTCCTTTAATATATCGTAAACCTGTCTAAGATTCAGCAACGCCGCCTTAGATTCCTCAGAAATATCCTGGTTTTTCAGGGCATCTGCTATGACCGAAATCGTACCGAACTGATTGGGAAGCTCCATAAAGATCTGCCGGAGAGGCTCCGGCATGGAAAAGCCGTCTAAAAAGTTCTCAATGGAAACAAAATCTTTATCGTTGATCATCTGCCGCAAAGCATCGGTTTCTTCACTGCTGAGATCCGCCTGCTTTGCAAGACCCAAGAAGTAGCCCACCTGGCCGATGTCAATCTGAAATTCAGTCATTCCCGCCGCAGACAGAGTTTCAATCGCAATCCGGATGACCTCCGCATCCGCCTCGGCACTGTTTTCCCCAATCAGCTCAATTCCCACCTGAGAAAATTCCCGCTGCCGTGCCTGGCTGAAAGCCTCCTCGTTCTGAAACGCATTGCCCGAATAGCACAGCCGCAGCGGAACCGCCTCGCCGACAGACTTGGTGGCCGCAAGCCGGGCAACCGATGTCGTAAAATCGGGGCGCAGCGCCAGCATCCGGCCGTCTACGTCAAAAAACTTAAACATACTCTCCGCATGATTGGGTGTCGCAGTATGATAGACGTCAAAATATTCAAAGGTCGGCGTTTGCACCATCTTATATCCGTTCTTTCGGAAAATGTCTCTTGCCACAGTTTCAATATGAAATTTCAATTCCGCCTCTTCCCAGAGAACATCCGATACACCCTTTGGGGTGTGGGTTACCCGTTCATCCTTCAACCAAAATCACTCCATACCTTAAATTCAATACGTTCTTTTTATTATACCACTACCCGGAAACAACGTCAACAAAAATTTACAGTTCTCTACTTCTTTTTCGACAAATACTTCTTTAAATATTTTCCGGTATAAGAATGCTCGCACTTTGCTACCTTTTCCGGCGTACCAAAGGCAACAATTTCACCGCCGCCGTCTCCGCCTTCCGGCCCTAAATCTATGATATAATCTGCCGTTTTAATCATGTCCAGATTGTGTTCAATCACGATAACCGTATTTCCTGTATCCACCAGCTTTTGCAGAACCTCCACCAGTTTATGGACATCTGCCGTATGCAGTCCGGTGGTCGGCTCGTCCAGAATATAGATGGTCTTGCCGGTGCTGCGCCGGCTCAGCTCCGTTGCCAGCTTTACCCGCTGGGCCTCGCCGCCGGATAAGGTAGTAGACGGCTGACCGATTTTTATATAGCCAAGGCCCACATCATACAGGGTTTGCAGCTTTCTTTGAATTTTCGGAATATTTTCAAAAAAGCTGCATCCTTCCTCTACCGTCATTTCCAAAACTTCATAAATATTCTTTCCTTTATAGCGAACCTCCAGGGTTTCACGGTTATACCGCTTGCCGCCGCAGACCTCACAGGGAACATAAACGTCCGGCAAAAAATGCATTTCGATACAGATAATTCCGTCGCCGGTGCAGGCCTCACAGCGTCCGCCCTTGACATTAAAGCTAAACCTTCCGGCACTATAGCCTCGTGCCTTGGCCTCCGGCGTCATGGCAAACAAGGTTCGGATGTCGCCAAACAGTCCGGTATAGGTAGCCGGATTACTTCTGGGCGTTCTGCCGATGGGAGACTGGTCAATGGCAATCACCTTGTCCAGATGCTCCAGCCCTTTGATTTTCTTAAATTTACCCGGATGCCGTTTTGCACCGTTGAGCCGATTTGCAAGCTCCTTATACAGTACCTCGTTAATCAGTGAGCTCTTTCCGCTTCCGGATACCCCGGTAACACAAATAAAGGTTCCAAGCGGAAACTGTACATTCACTTCTTTTAAATTGTTATGACTTACGCCGAAGAGCTCCAGCTTGTTTCCGTTTCCCTTCCGCCGCTTTTGGGGAACATCAATCTTCTTTTTACCGCTCAGATAAAGACCGGTCAAAGAATTTTCGCATTGCATGATTTCCTGCGCCGTCCCCTCTGCAACAATTTCGCCGCCGTGGATTCCGGCACCGGGACCGATGTCAATAATATGATCCGCCGCCAGCATGGTATCCTCGTCATGCTCCACTACAAGCAGCGTATTTCCCAAATCCCGCAGATGCTTGAGCGTGGCAATCAGCCGGTCGTTGTCCCGCTGATGCAGACCGATACTTGGCTCGTCCAAAATATAGACAACTCCCATCAGGCTGGAACCGATCTGCGTTGCCAGCCGAATCCGCTGTGCTTCGCCGCCGGACAGGGTCCCTGCACTCCGAGAAAGGGTGAGGTATTCCAGACCAACGTCCACCAAAAAGGATAGTCTGGAGTTGATTTCCTTTAAGATATGCTTGGCAATCATTGCGTCCTTTTTCGACAGCTTCGAAGTCAGCTCCAAAAAGAATTTTTTTGCCCCGGCAATGGACAGCTCACAGACCTCATGGATATTCAGTCCGTCTACCGTCACCGCCAAAACCTCCTTGCGAAGCCGGGTCCCGCCGCAGTCCGGACAGGGCATATTCACCATATAGCTCTCGATTTCCGCCTTCACCCACTCTGAATTGGATTCCCTGTGCCGGCGTTCCAAATTATTGATGACCCCTTCAAATCTGGCAAGCTGCATACCTTTAGCATATTTTCTGTCATAAGTCAGTTTTATTTTTTCACTGCCGGTACCATAGAGAATTTTATCTAAAATATCCTTCGGCAAATCCGCAACAGGCGTATCCAGTGAAAATCCGTAATGTGCCGCCATCCCCTCATAGTACATCCTTGAGATACTGCCCTGCTCTGTTCCACTCCAGCCACTTCCCTGAATGGCACCCTGATTGATGCTGAGACTCTTATCCGGAATCACCAGATCCGGGTCAATCTTAATAATGTTTCCAAGACCGGTACAGCTGGGACAGGCACCATAGGGCGTGTTAAAGGAAAACATCCGCGGCGACAGCTCTTCCATACTGATTCCGCAGTCGTCACAGGCATAGTTTTGGCTAAAATACATTTCTTCGCCGTCAATGACGTCCACCAAAGCAAGACCGTGCGCCATCTCTAGCGCCGTTTCCATAGAATCGGCAAGCCGTTTTTCCATTCCCTCTCTGACCGCAAGACGGTCCACTACAATCTCTATGGTATGCTTTTTGTTCTTGTCCAAATGGGGAATATCCTCGCTAAGCTCCATCATTTCGCCGTCTACCCGAACCCGCACAAATCCGTTTTTCCGCGCATCCTGAAAGGTCTTGACGAATTCACCCTTTCTTCCCCGCGCTACCGGTGCTAAAATCTGAAATTTCGTCCGCTCCGGCAAGGCCTTCACCGCATCCACAATCTGATCGATAGACTGCGGCTTAATTTCCTTTCCGCACTTGGGACAATGCGGTACGCCGATACGGGCAAACAACAAACGGATATAATCGTAGACCTCGGTCACCGTCCCCACAGTAGAACGAGGATTTCGGCTGGTGGTCTTTTGATCAATAGAAATGGCCGGAGAAAGTCCTTCAATTGATTCCACATCCGGCTTTTCCATCTGTCCCAAAAACTGTCTTGCGTAAGCAGACAGAGATTCCACATATCTTCGCTGTCCTTCGGCATAGATGGTTTCAAATGCCAGCGAGGATTTTCCGGAGCCGCTGAGCCCGGTCAGCACCACCAGCTTGTCCCGCGGGATTTTTACGTCAATATTTTTAAGATTATGCTCCTTGGCACCTTTCACTACAATATATTTATTTTCCATCATCATTTCTCCTGTGATTCCAACCGCCGAATTTCATCTCGAATCTGGGCGGCCAATTCAAACTGCAGCAGCTCTGCCGCTTTCTTCATCTCGGTGGTAAGTTCCGCAATCGTTCTTGCTACATCCACCGTTTCCTTTTTGCGGTTCTTATCCTTAGGTACCGTCACGGCCTGGGTCGCCTCAATCACCTCATGAACCTCTTTCCGGATGGTTTTGGGGGTAATACCGTGTTTTTCGTTAAAAGTACGCTGCAGGGTGCGGCGGCGATTGGTCTCTGAAATAGCATAATCCATCGACCTCGTTACCGTATCGGCATACATAATCACTTTTCCCTCCGCATTTCGTGCCGCACGTCCAATGGTCTGAATCAGTGATGTATCACTGCGCAAAAACCCCTCCTTATCCGCATCCAAAATCGCAACCAATGAAACCTCGGGAATATCCAATCCCTCACGAAGAAGGTTGATTCCTACCAGTACATCAAAAACGCCCATACGCAGATCCCGTATAATCTCCATACGTTCTATGGTATGGACATCAGAGTGCAGATATCGTACCTTGACAC
>CATVQN010000064.1 GCA_958346135.1 uncultured Eubacteriales bacterium
GAATTGCTGGGCATCCATAATGCGTGGCCTCGTACATATTTAACTCCTTGCTTTTTTGCTTCATTGATTACTAAGCTTGCAGTAGAAGGTTTACCTGGATTGTTCATTTTATCTTTCGCATAGAAGTTCCATTTCAGGCGATTACCTACCGACAAAGCATTAAAATTAGGGCCAATTCTTTCGACAAATTCCTTTTCTTTGTCTCCGTTTCCATCAGTAACATAATCCTTTAAAATATCATCTGGAACATATTCAAGATCCATCATGATGCCAAACTTAAACTCATGTTCAAACATATCAAATGTTACCTTGGCATCCGGCACAGGGTTTCCGCTTGCATCCTGAACCACAACCTTAAAGTCACCCTTGCGGACCTTCTCAATTCTGTCAAGCGCCTCCGCTCGCCATGCTGCGTCAGCTGCCAGCTCCTGCGGCAACAAATCCACTTTAGTTTGGTTAAAATATGAAACATCTGCATCTTCGCCGACATTTCTGATTTCAAATCCGCCGATTTCTATCGTTTGCGCCTCCAAAGCAGTCAGAAACCGAATTTGGGTAGCGCCTTCAGCACCTGTAAGCAAGAAATCAAATCTTTTCCATTCGGTTTTAAATTCTACAGTTTCATGGGTAGACTGTCCGTCGGAATCGCCCTGAACAATAACCTGCACTCTGCCCGTGCCAAAGTCGGGATTTCCTCCGCTTATCAATCTGGCATAATAGGTCAATACATATTTATCGGATTTGGTCGGAGACGGCAGCCTTTTTGAAAATACAATTGCCGAGCTGTTCGGATCTTTCGGCTTGTATTTTGATACAAGCCGTATAGCCTTGGAAAATGGTACAGACCGCATATTATTTCCCTCGCCAATGCTCTGTCCTGCCATTTTTACCTTCATAGTGATACGCCCGTCCCTATAGGATGGCGTTGTATCAACGGTACTGCTTACGATATAATTTTTAATCCAGTCAGCGTAATGATTCATTTCATATAAAAAATCATCTTGAGAAAAAATGACCGGTCCTGTCGGAAGTGCGCCGATTTCCGAAGGATCTGGATTTTTGACTGCATCCGAGTAATCTTCACGGCAATATATCAGATTGTCCACAGTCAATTCATTGGATTTTTCAAACCTTGTGGGGACAGGCCGATGTACTGTAGAATAAAGTTCTGCCATGCCGGGCTTCACATCCTCTGAGACCGCAGGAGCGACTGTGCCGGTATTACTCACGATACGCACCCGTTTTCCCGCCCTTTCTCTCAAAACATGATAGCCGAATTGATTGCCGCAAAATTCAACCGGAACAAAGGGCGTTCCCCCAATCAGCTGTGCGGGGACTTCAAGCGAAACATCACTGCCGTTCACCTGGGCTTTCTTAGCGTCCATGGTAAAAATGATGCTGCAATCTTCCTTGGTAAAGGTAACACACTGATCGTTTTGTGCATAGTCAGCGCCGAGTGCGGCGCTAATATCTCTTGCGGGCGCCAGCATTTGGTTATTTCCTGTGCCGAGGTGAACCGCCGTAACTCCTTGTTCATAGATCTGCTTCTCTCCGTTAATGATAAGTTCAAAATCGTCGGCGGCACAGACTAAAAAAATTTCCATATTCAGCGCTGCAACAAAAATTAACAGTAGTATTGCCAAACGTTTCATAATAGCTCTCTCCTAACTATTTTTAAGTATGATGGTATCCCGCTCTCTACTTTAACGCCGTATCGAGCAATCTTGTTAATGCTTCAATTGCTGTATCAATCGAACCATCGCCCGTTAGATATTCGCTAAGCGCCGTTTCCGCCTTTCTTGATAAATGCGTATAATCCACTTTCTTAGGTCTGAATTTAAGTGTTTCAAACATCGGAAGTGTATCGTCTATATACTCCCAATAGTACGAGATGGACGGATTTTCATAATCTGCACGCCGCAGCGGCAGGGTTCCCATTTCTTTCAGCATCCTCACTCGGACATCAGCAGTTGCCAGATAGCTTAAAAGTTCTTTTATATTCTCTCCTCTTTCACTTGCCGCATTCATAGACATTCCATACGCTCTTGCTGTTGCATAGGCCTCTCCGTCAGACTTCTTTAATACATTTGTGCTAACCTGTGCCGCAACAGGTGAATATCCTCGCATGATATCATCGCTCTCGCATGACCAGGCACGCACATATGCCGCATCGCCGTTCTTAAAGCCGGTAACAGGATTGCCCGGCACAGAGCCGCTTATTACTTTTTTATAAAGACTAATTCCCTCGCGCACCGATCCCATCAAATTGATAAATTCCATCGCACAACAGATCATCTCTTCTCCATCTGCGCCCTGCACAGCATAGCTGATATTGCCCTGCTTTGCAAGCTGACGGTAGTCAAGAGTTCCGTCCGTTATATCATCACGGTAGTACATAATTCCCGTGTCTAAAATCAACGGATACCAGTAAAGCCCACCATCGGTTTCTGCAAAATTGACAATGGCGGGATGATAACTGCCGCTATCAAAATCAACCATATCATTCAGCGGCTGCAGATATCCGTTTTTCACAAACTCACTAACCCATACATCCTCTATCAGCATGGCATCCAGCGGCACCTCCTTGCCCGCCAGCATCGAGCTGACCGCACGATAAAGCTCTACACTCTCATTGGAGAATTCTATCAGCTTAATCTGCGTTGAGATACTCTGCGCTGTGAACTCATTCATGATATTCTTGATGGTACCGGTTGCATCTCTGCCGCAGGCAACAACAACCTCTTGCTTAATTTGACGCCTTGATACATCGCTGTCTGAACAGCCGCATACCGCAATCACCACTGCAAGTATTATCCCAAATATTATTGTATTTTTCATCGTACCGCTCTCTTCTTTTATGAATATTTATGGAGCAACCTGTAACACTTTTATGCATTTTAATTTTATCAAGTATCTATGTTCTTTTCAACAATACAAACTTACGATTCGTTTGAAAACTTACGGACTTTTGAATATTAAAACAAATTCTCTTGACTTTTTTTAGATGTACTATTTATAATGAAAACAGATAAAATACCAATTGATGTATCCTAGGGTGAAATGACATGTTAAGTAAAAAACGGAAGAAACAATTTCTTTCTATTAAATCCAAGCTGATTTTTGCATATACTTCGATTGTCGTCCTTACGCTTACCATATTTTCCATCGTTGTAATCTGGCGGTCAGAGATTGTCGTTGTGCGCCTTGCGCAGCAAAATGTCGAGCAGGCCATTCTCGCCTCGCATCAAGCGCTCAGCTCTGAAATCGACAGCATTAACGCAATCATGCTTTCCTTTCAAATAAAAAAAGAAGTTCAGGACATCCTATGCAGTGATAAACATGATTCCACGCTCAAAGAAATCGACACGCTTGAACACGCATTGATGGAAACCGATATCTTTCAAAACAGTATTTCCCAGCTTGAACTGTATGTGCTAAACCGTCCGGATTATCCTCCGCTCAGTGCAGGCGGCCATGTTTTTTCGGCAAGCCAAATGAAAAATGATATATGGTTCAATAATTCCCTGAAGCTAAGCAACTCCACCGGCTGGACAATCCGAAACAATATCAATGAAAGCAACAGCTTTATCGTCGTTTCAAAGCTTTTAGTCGATTTTACTACCAATGAACCCGTTGCAGTCCTTAAGGCCAACGTGAATATTCGGAATTTTACAAAAATTATAAACGATGTGACTCTTGGTAAAACAGGACGGTTATTTATCAGTTCTGCCAATCATCTGGTTGACTATGATACTTCAGAAATCGGACAGCATCTGGTCAATAGTCAAGTGCTCTTTAGTGATATGCTCAAAAGCGACAAAAGTGAAACACGAACCACCAGCATTGATGGTCAAAACTTCCTTATTTCAAAACATCCAATCAAAGATACCGGTCTGTCACTGGTCGGTGCGGTCAGGATTAAGGAATTTCTCTCTACTCGAAACACTATCATGATCGCAATCTTTATCGCCGCGCTTGCGCTGCTTCTACTGTCGTCTATCTTTATCTTGGTTGTTTCAGTGACAATAACAAGGCCTCTTTCGGTTCTCGCATCAGCCATGCGCTGCTATGAGCCGGGACATAACACACCGCTAATCACGGATGCGCACGACGAAATCGGCGTTTTGTTCTCCGTGTTTAACAATATGCAGATAACGATTAAAGACCTGATTGCCAACATAGAGCACGAAACTCTGCAGCGCCAGCGTGCGGAGCTTAAGGCACTGCAGGCACAAATTACGCCGCATTTTCTGTATAACACCTTGAATTCTGTCTGTGTGCTTGCAAAGAAATATCATGCAAGTGATATTCAAGAGATGATTATGGCTCTCTCTAAATTCTTTATGATTTCGCTCAGCAACGGTGCAGAAATTATTACACTTGCACAAGAAGTGGAACAGGTAGAAAGCTATATGTATATTCAAAAAATACGCTATGCCGACAGATTTACTCTGCACACCGATATTCCCGAGGAGTTGCTGCAAACCCGCATATGCAAACTTACGCTTCAGCCTCTTGTGGAAAATTGTATCAACCACGCTTTTCCCGAGCTTGACGAAAGGGGAGTCATTGAGCTTACCGCAAAACGTGACGGCAACGATATTGTTATCACTGTCAGCGACAACGGTCCCGAAGGACTGGTTGATATCGATGCGCTTAACCGTCAGGTTAATAAAAAATTTGATCCAGACGAGCCTGTCGAGAAATATGGCATTCACAATATCAACCAAAGAATTCATATTTATTTTGGTAATGAATACGGCCTTACCTATAAGAAGAATAAGCCCCGTGGATTAACCGCCGAAATACGCATAAAAGCATTGGTAGAAGAAAACAATATCAATAAAACAAACGGAGGTAAGTTGATATGAAATTATTGATTGCAGAAGACGAACCGCTTTGTCTAAGCAACCTTGAGGAGCTGGATTGGGCGTCGCTGGGTATTCAAACAGTATTTACTGCCGAAAACGGCGAGCAGGCATATCAAATCGCACTCCGAGAAAAACCTGATATTATTCTTTCGGATATTCAGATGCCAAAAATGAATGGGCTTGAGCTTGCTGAAAAGCTTTCCGTTAACCTGCCTGAGAGCCGTTTTATCATTTTAACGGCTTACAATAACTTTTCCTATGCGCAAACCGCCATCTCAAACGGTGTTTGCTCCTATCTTTTAAAACCCTTCCTTGACGAAGATGTGATCAATGCCGTGGCAAAAGAAATCACCAATGTCCGTGAACAAAAACTCAAAAATTCATACACCACCCAGATCGTACAGCAGCTTGAACTAAGCAAGCATTTCCTGCTGGGATATTTTTTCAATACTATTACGGGAGATAACATTGACTTGAGCGCACTTACTGATGTCTTTGGCATAACGGACCGGAATTCAATATTTACCGCAATGGTAGTTTCCCTCGACTATTCCAAAGAAGCGGATTCATTTAAGCTAAATTACAGAATTTTTAATAATCTTATTAAAATATTTACCGAACATAACGCAAACCTGCTGTCGTTCTTCAACACAACGCAGCTCATTTACTTTTTTATGTCGGATTCGTCTACGCCGCTTCAAAAAGCGCAAAACGATGCGCTGCGCTGTGCAGATGCAGCGGAATCGTATCTTAATTTCAACTATTCCGACAGGTATGTAATCGGTCTGGGAAGTTCGGTTAAGGATATCAGTAAATGCAAAATTTCGTACACCGGCGCCCTTGATGCAATCAAGTATAGCTTTTATCTCGGCTTTAACTCGGTTATCTGCATCTCTGACCTGGAATCATCGGAAACACTTGAAGATTATCATTCCTTTCCTAAGGAAGAATTTTTCGGCTATGTGAAAGCCTGTGACTTTGAAAACGCCAAATTCATACTTAAAAAGCTCTTTGATAACTTTCGACGAAGCCAATCCAGCATTGAAGCGGTTCAGCGCATCTGCCACGAAATCCTGGTTCACCTTGCGCTGTGTCTGATGCAATGCAATCAGGATCCCGATATTGTTTTCAGCAAAAGCAATGCATGGGATGTTTTAAGGCAGCATAAATCTTTAAATGACATTGAAGCCTTTATTATCAACTTTGTTGATGTCGTCATTTCCTCTATGACTTATCGGTATAACCAGAACACACACAACCTGGTCAATGAGGTAAAAGAATACATCTGCCAACATCTTGACACCTCGCTCAACGAGATAGCAGAACACTTTTTTCATTCACCAAATTATCTTAGTAATATTTTTTCAAAAGAAGCAGGGATAACAATCAAAAACTATATGATCGCCAGGAGAATAGAGCACGCTCAAAAGCTTCTTATCGGCACCGACAAGAGCATCGGAACCATTGCGGCAGAGGTCGGTTACAAAAACACGCAGCATTTCAGCACAGTTTTCAGTAAGCACGTCGGCGTTACCCCGACTGTATTCAGATCCGGCCAGGAAACCAGAGAATAGAAATCCTATCTTCACGTTTTCCGTTTCTAATAAGCCACTATGCCAACAATCATACCGAAACATATCTAAATCATTAGGAGGAGAACTACATGAGTTACAATTTTAAATTAGGAAGCAGCTTGGAAAAAATATTCTTTAAAGATAAAATATATTCTGAACATACATACGGGAGTATGTTAAAAAATGAAATATATTCTTTTCAATTAGCAGGAACATTTGACGA
>CATVQN010000065.1 GCA_958346135.1 uncultured Eubacteriales bacterium
CTTTAACATTAAGCCACAAAAAATCAAGGCCGCCGCAAAAGCGACGGCCTTTACATTACAATAGCTCTGCTTTAGTGTACATGCTCCTCAGCCGAAATCTCCGTCTGGGTTTCTTCGTGATCCGAATGGTAAACCGGATAAACATCAATATTGTTATACTGTGTCATGCCGGTACCTGCCGGAACAAGCTTACCGATAATTACGTTTTCCTTCAGGCCTACCAGAGGATCTTTCTTACCTTTAATTGCCGCATCAGTCAGGACACGAGTCGTCTCCTGGAAGGAAGCTGCTGACAGGAAGGATTCAGTAGCCAATGCTGCTTTGGTAATACCCATCAGCACACTGGAAGTGGTTGCAGGCTGCTTGCCTTCGGCTTCCATCTGCTGATTGATTTCTTCTGCTTCATAGATGCTCACCAGAGAACCGGTCAAAAGACCTGTATCTCCTGCATCTTCTACCTTTACCTTATGCATCATCTGACGAACAATAACCTCAATATGCTTGTCGTTAATATCAACACCCTGCAAACGATATACCCGCTGTACCTCCTGGATGAAATAATTTTGCACCGCAGTAGAACCCATAATTGCAAGAATATCGTGGGGATTGATAGAACCCTCGGTCAGCGGAGCCCCCGCCTCAATCACCTGATCGTCACGCACCTTGATGCGGGAACCAAAAGGAATCAAGTAGGTTGCGGCTTCGCCGGTCTCATCATTGGAAACGGTGATCTCCCGCTTGTTGTTTGCTTCGCTGATACGAACCCGGCCGGCAAGCTCGGAAACAATAGCAACACCCTTGGGTCGTCTCGCCTCAAACAGCTCCTCAACACGGGGAAGACCCTGGGTAATATCATCACCGGCAACACCGCCGGCATGGAAGGTACGCATCGTCAGCTGAGTACCTGGCTCACCAATAGACTGCGCCGCGATAATACCAACTGTTTCACCAACGTCAACCGGTCTGCCGGAGGCCAAGTTATGACCATAACACTTTGCGCAAACACCAATCTTGCTGCGGCATTTTACCACAGAACGAATCTTAACCTCTTCGATACCGGCGTTGACAATCTGACTTGCCTGTTCCATGGTGATCATCTCATTTTCTTTGACAATCACCTCACCGGTTTTGGGGTGAATGATATCCTCTGTTACCGTTCTGCCCTCAAGACGATCAATTAAAGGCTCGATAATCTCATTACCGTCTTTAATATCACGAACAATAATGCCATCACGGGTACCGCAATCCTCCTCACGGACAATGACATCCTGGGATACATCAACCAAACGCCGGGTCAAATAACCGGAGTCAGCGGTACGGAGCGCTGTATCCGTCAGACCCTTACGGGCGCCGTGTGTAGAAATGAAGTATTCCAGCACCGTCAAGCCCTCACGGAAGTTGGACTTAATCGGAATCTCAATCGTCCGTCCAGAGGTATCTGCCATCAGACCACGCATTGCAGCCAGCTGTCGAATCTGGTTCACACTACCGCGGGCACCGGAGTTAGCCATCATGTAAATAGGATTCAGCTGTTTCAGGTTTGCCATCAGCGCATCGGTAACCTTATTGGAAATCTCCGACCAAATACTGATGACATGGCGGTAACGCTCCTCATCGGTAAGCAGACCACGGCGGTATTTCTTCATAACCTGATCAATCCGATCCTCGGCCTCGGCCAGATACTGCTTTTTCGCTTCCGGAATCTGCATATCGTCCACACATACCGTAATGGCGCCGATGGTGGAATATTTATACCCCATCGCCTTAATATCATCCAGAAGAGTTGCCGTCTCCGTAATACCGTGAATCTTGATATTTGCGTTGATAATCTTACCCAGCAGCTTTTTATCCACACCGGGTTCAACATTATCATTGATTGCTTCTTTCACTGCCGGCTTTTTCAAAACGCTGTCGCCGATTTCCAAATCCAATTCGTGATTTGGATCGGTTCTGTCTACAAATCCCAAATCCTGCGGAATTTTGGAGTTAAAAATCAAACGTCCTACTGTAGCATCAATCAGGCCTGTTTTTTCCACTCCATTCACCTTGCGGGTCACCCGCACTCTGACCGGAGCATGCAGTCCGACTGCATGATTCTGATAAGCAAGTACGGCCTCATCATAAGACGAGAACACTTTACCGGTGCCGATTTCAGTATCATCCTTTAAGGTCAGGTAATAGCTTCCCAAAACCATATCCTGGGTAGGTACGGTAACAGGCTTACCATCCTGAGGCTTAATCAGGTTATTTGCGGAAAGCATCAGGAATCTTGCCTCCGCCTGTGCTTCGGCAGATAAGGGAAGGTGTACTGCCATCTGGTCACCGTCAAAGTCAGCGTTAAACGCAGTACATACCAAAGGATGCAGCTTCAGCGCCTTGCCCTCTACCAGTACCGGCTCAAAGGCCTGAATACCCAGTCTATGCAGGGTTGGTGCACGGTTAAGGAGTACCGGATGCTCAGAAATGACATCCTCCAGCACATCCCAAACCTCAGGGCGGACACGTTCTACCATCCGCTTTGCCGATTTGATGTTATGTGCCAAACCGTCCGCAACCAGCCGTTTCATCACAAAAGGCTTGAACAGCTCCAGCGCCATTTTCTTAGGCAGACCGCACTGGTAAATTTTCAGTTCCGGGCCGACCACGATAACGGAACGTCCGGAATAATCCACACGCTTACCCAAAAGATTTTGACGGAAACGTCCCTGCTTACCCTTGAGCATATCCGACAGGGACTTTAGAGGCCGGTTTCCGGGGCCGGTTACCGGACGACCGCGGCGGCCGTTGTCAATCAACGCATCCACGGCCTCCTGAAGCATACGCTTCTCGTTTCTTACAATAATTTCAGGTGCGCCCAAATCCAGCAGTCTCTTTAATCGATTGTTTCGGTTAATGACGCGGCGATAAAGATCGTTTAAATCCGAAGTGGCAAAACGACCGCCGTCTAGCTGTACCATAGGCCGGATTTCCGGCGGAATCACCGGAATCACGGAAAGAATCATCCACTCAGGCTTATTACCGGATTTTCGGAAAGCCTCAACCACCTCAAGACGGCGGACGGTTCTCACCTTTTTCTGTCCCTTCGCACCCTCCAGGTCATTTTTTAACTCTGTATACAGTTCTTCCAGGTCAATGTCACGCAGCATCTCTAAAATGGCTTCTGCACCCATACCGGCACGGAACATATCCCCATATTTTTCATAATACTCACGATATTCTTTTTCAGACAAAATCTGATTTTTCATAAGAGAGGTTTTACCCGGATCGATGACAACATAAGCTGCAAAATACAACACCTTCTCCAATGCCCGCGGAGACATGTCCAGAATCAATCCCATCCGGCTGGGAATTCCCTTAAAATACCAGATATGCGAAACCGGCACCGCAAGCTCGATATGTCCCATGCGCTCACGGCGAACCTTAGAACGGGTTACCTCTACGCCGCATCGGTCACAAACCACGCCCTTATAGCGAACCCGTTTATATTTACCGCAGTGACACTCCCAGTCCTTCTGCGGTCCGAAAATACGCTCGCAAAACAGTCCATCTTTCTCCGGCTTTAAGGTTCTGTAATTGATGGTTTCCGGCTTTTTTACCTCGCCGTGAGACCATTCTCTGATTTTTTCAGGTGAAGCAAGTCCTATCTGTATCGCTTCAAAATTTTGATATTCGCTCATAACGACCATGCCTTTCCAACTCACAAATTTAACCGCTGTCTGCCGTGAGTTTGGCAAACAGCCAAGTGCTTGTTCTAATATACTACGCCGTTAGAACAAAACGTCGTCATCATCAAAATCATCTTCCTCTTCGGCCATCATTTCCAGAGATTCCATATCATCAGAATCCAGATACTCATCGCTAAAGCCATCGGCGTCCTTCTTCTCCTTACCACCGGTCAAAATGGCATCCAGGCCGGCACTGATATCATCCTCATCATCACCGCCGAGGATATCATCCACATCATCCATCAGATCGTCTTCCTCATCGTCCATAGGTTCTGCACCACCGGCCATGAGGTCATCCTCTTCAACGCCTGCAATATTTACCGGCAAATCCTCCGGGTCATCGTCAATGGATTCCCGCAGAATAATCTCGTTATCATCCTGATCCAGCACCTTAATATCAAGAGCCAGACTCTGCAGTTCCTTTACCAAAACCTTGAAGGATTCCGGAACACCCGGCTCCGGAACATTTTCACCCTTTACAATGGATTCATAGGTTTTCACACGACCGACCACATCATCGGACTTCACAGTCAGGATCTCCTGCAAGGTGTAGGCTGCACCGTAAGCCTCCAGTGCCCAAACCTCCATCTCACCGAAACGCTGACCGCCGAACTGCGCCTTACCGCCCAAAGGCTGCTGTGTTACCAGCGAATAAGGTCCGGTGGAACGTGCGTGGATCTTATCATCAACCAAGTGCGCCAGTTTCAGGTAATGCATATAACCGACCGTAACAGGATTGTCAAAAGGCTCACCGGTACGTCCGTCGTAGAGAATGGTTTTACCGTTTCGGTTATAACCGGCCTGTTCCAGCGCATCCATAATATCTTCCTCGGTTGCACCGTCAAATACCGGCGTTGCAACCTTCCAGCCAAGAGCCTTTGCTGCATAACCAAGGTGTACCTCAAGTACCTGTCCGATATTCATACGGGAGGGAACACCCAACGGATTCAAGACAATTTGCAGCGGGGTACCGTCCGGCAGGAAGGGCATATCCTCCTCCGGCAAAATCCGGGAAATAACACCCTTATTACCATGACGTCCGGCCATCTTATCGCCCACAGAGATCTTTCTCTTCTGCGCAATGTAGCAGCGAACCACCTGATTGACACCTGGCGGAAGCTCATCACCGTTCGCACGGGTAAACACCTTAACATCCACAATGATACCGTATTCTCCGTGAGGAACCCGCAAAGAGGTGTCGCGCACCTCACGAGCTTTTTCACCGAAGATTGCACGAAGCAGACGCTCTTCTGCCGTCAGTTCGGTTTCACCCTTAGGGGTTACCTTGCCGACCAAGATATCGCCGCTCTCTACTTCGGCGCCGATACGGATAATACCTCTCTCGTCTAAATCCCGAAGCGCATCTTCACCCACATTAGGAATATCCCAGGTGATTTCCTCCGGTCCCAGTTTGGTATCTCTTGCCTCAATTTCATATTCCTCAATATGAATTGAAGTAAAAATATCTTCTTTTACCAATTTTTCGTTAATTAAAATAGCATCCTCGTAGTTATAACCTTCCCAGGTCATAAATCCGATCAGGATATTACGTCCGAGGCCGATTTCACCGTTTTTGGTTGAGGGCCCATCCGCAATAATATCACCGGCCTCAACCCGCTCCCCGGCATTCACAATGGGACGCTGATTGATACAGGTTCCCTGGTTAGAACGCGTGAACTTTATCAGCTTATATTTATCCAGTTCATGGTCATCGTTGCGAATGACAATTTCGTCCGCCGCAACCTTTTCCACAACACCGGCTTTCTTCGCCAAAACGCAAACACCGGAATCCCGTGCAGCCTTATACTCCATACCGGTGCCTACGATAGGAGACTCCGGAACCAGAAGAGGAACTGCCTGACGCTGCATGTTAGAGCCCATCAGCGCACGGTTCGCATCGTCGTTTTCCAGGAAGGGAATCATAGCGGTTGCAATCGACATTACCTGACGAGGGGAAACATCCATATAATCCACACGACCGGCCGATACCTCGAGAAATTCATCCTTGTACCGAGTAACAATCTTCTTGTTTACAAATCTGTTATTCTCATCCAAAGGCTCGGTAGCCTGCGCCACATAGAAGCCCTCTTCCGTATCCGCCGTCATATACTCAACCTCATCGGTTACAACGCCGGTCTCTTTATCCACCCGACGATAGGGTGTTTCAATAAAGCCGTATTCGTTCACCTTGGCAAAACCGCTCAGGGAGTTAATCAGACCGATATTCGGCCCCTCAGGGGTCTCAATGGGACACATCCGGCCGTAGTGAGAATGATGCACGTCACGCACCTCAAAGCCGGCACGCTCACGGGAAAGACCGCCGGGGCCTAAGGCAGAGAGTCTGCGCTTATGCGTCAGCTCACCCAGAGGATTGATCTGATCCATAAACTGAGACAGCTGAGAGGAACAGAAAAACTCCTTAATTGCTGAGGTCACCGGACGAATGTTGATCAGAGTCTGCGGCGTAATCACGTCTAGATCCTGAATGGTCATGCGTTCTCTGACTACACGTTCCATACGGGAAAGACCGATACGGAACTGGTTTTGCAGCAGCTCGCCCACACTGCGCAGACGGCGGTTGCCCAGATGGTCAATATCATCCACACAACCCACGCCATTTGCCAGATTTCCGATATAGGAAATTGAAGCGATAATATCATCAATCAGAATATGGCGCGGAATCAGTTCATCTCTGCGCTCTTGAAGCTGATTTTTAAATTCTTCGGAATTCACATCAGAATACTGCTCTAAAATCTCATGAAGCACTACGCTGTGTACCCGCTCGGTGATGCCGAAATCACGGGGATTATAGTCCACAAAATTCTTCAAATCCACCATTTTATTGGAAATCACTTTGGTACGCACGCCGTCAACGTCTAAGACAACCTCGTTGATCTCTGCTTTTTCCAATGCATCGGCAATCTCCTTGGTAATCACATC
>CATVQN010000066.1 GCA_958346135.1 uncultured Eubacteriales bacterium
TTGCTGAAAATGAGCGATATTTCCATGGACGCAATTTCTGAGATTCTAAATTTTAGCTCCGTACACACCTTTTATCAGGCATTTGTGCGGCTGAATAACATCAGCCCCACAGAATACCGAAAACAAAAGACAGAAAAATAAAGGATTGCATAAAAATTCTCCAGCAGGAAATCAGCAACATACAAGTTCCGTAAAACCTCCGCCTTGTAAGAGGATAATACCGGAAAGCCGCTGAATTTACATACGCTAAAGCACACTATTACCAACATCGGTAAAACCATATACTTCATTTTTGCGATACTGATTTTCATGACTGAGTTTCTCTCAACTCGCAGTTGATCGGTTATCAATGAATCACACCTATACTCAAAAAATAGCTCCCATCTTGTATTTACATTTGTACAGGACTGCCATCTATAATGAATGCTGCAGGCTTTTATTTCTCAGGAACGCTTTGCGGTCATCATCCGATGCTCGTTCCAAATTTCCCGTGCCATTTTGGAAAAAGGCCAATCCCGATTGGTAGGCGTCATCATGGCTTTCACCGGAATGGGACTGAGCTTCTTTCTTTGGAAAAGTCCCATCAAAAGCTCGAACTGCAGCTTAGATAAGCCGCACATCACCATCAGTTCTCCGGATTCGACCTCCTGCTGCAGTTCCTCGGTCGGATCCTCGGTCCGGAGAAACCCCTCCTCTCCGGCCAGATAACCGATTTTCTGATAAACATCCTCTTTGACAATTTCACACACCTGAATTCCCATAGGCGCCACCGCTTTTTGCAGTTGCGCCTTTTTGCCCTCTGACACATGGTATAACAGAATCCGTGGTTTCATTTCCTACTCCTCCATTGCCGTCACTTTTGAAAGCGATCCAATATTGCCTCTACAATCCGCTTTGAGGCGAGTCCGTCGCCGTAGGGATTGACCGCTCTTGCCATTTGATGATAAGCATTTTCGTCCGTGAGCAGCTCCTGCGCCATCTTCACGATGGTTTCCTTATCCACTCCGGCAATCTTTACTGTACCGGCGTCAACCGCCTCAGGACGCTCGGTCTCGTTGCGCAGTACCAGCACCGGTTTTCCCAAGGAGGGCGCCTCCTCCTGGAGACCGCCGGAATCGGTCAGCACCAGATATCCCCGCTTAATTGCGTTATGAAGTTCATCGGCGTTCACCGGCTCAATCAGCTTCACCCGGTCTAAGTCTCCCAGAATTTCATAGGCTACTTCACGGACAGCCGGATTCATATGCACCGGATAAACAACCTCAATATCCTCAAATTTCTCCATCAGCTCCCGTACTGCCATACAGATATTGCGAAGGGGCTGGCCTAAATTCTCTCGGCGGTGTGCCGTCATGACAATTACACGCTTCGAATCCCAATGCATGGAACGCAGTGTCTCGTCTTTAAATTCGTAATCCTCCCGAACGGTGGTTTTCAGTGCGTCAATCACCGTATTTCCGGTAATATAGATATCCTTTGGATTGATATTTTCTCGGAGCAGGTTTTGACGATTCCGCTCGGTGGGGGCAAAGTGCATATCAGCAATGACCCCGGTCAGCCGGCGGTTAATCTCCTCGGGAAACGGAGAATATTTGTCATAGGTGCGAAGTCCGGCCTCTACATGCCCCACCGCAATCTGGTTATAAAAGGCCGCAAGGCTTCCTACAAAAGTGGTGGAGGTGTCACCGTGCACCAGAACAATGTCCGGCTTTGCCTCTTTCATAACCCGATCCAGACCCTCCAGGGAATGACTGACTATCTCCACCAAGGTCTGGCGCTGTTTCATAATGTTTAAGTCATAATCCGGCTTAATATCAAAAATCTCCAGCACCTGGTCCAGCATTTGGCGGTGCTGCGCCGTGACACAGACAATGGATGTAATTTCATCACCGTGCTTTTCCAGCTCCTTGACCAGCGGCGCCATCTTAATGGCCTCCGGACGGGTACCGAAAACGGTCATCACTTTTACTTTATTCATCTTTCTTTTCCTCCATAGACGATAAATCCTGATTATAGTCACTGTGCATCGACGGATCCTTCAACTCACCCATCAGACGCAGAGAGACCAGAATAATCAAAAGAACTGCCAAAATCAATAAAATTCCACGCATATAGCCCTTAATTGAAATCACAACGGCGGTCAGACAGAGTACCGCAGTTAGGGTATATAAAATAGCAACCGTCTTTCGCTGAGAAAAGCCCATGTCCAAAAGCCGATGGTGCAAATGACCCCGATCCGGCGACATAGGCGACCTTCCGGTGAGAATCCGACGCACAATTGCAAACAGGGTATCGAAAATCGGCAGCCCAAGTATCAAAAGCGGAATCGCAAAGGAGATAATCGCCGACAGCTTTAAAAATCCCTGAATGGAAATACAAGCCAGAATAAAGCCTAAAAACAGCGCCCCGGTATCACCCATAAAAATTTTGGCCGGATTAAAGTTATAGGGTAAAAATCCGAATCCCGCTCCGGCAACCGCTGCTGTCAAAATTGCCACATTGGGGTTATTGCTGATCAAAGTCAGTGCCAGCAAAGACATTGAAGCAATGGATGACACCCCTACCGCCAGGCCGTCTAAACCGTCAATCAGGTTTACCGCATTGCAGACACCGACAATCCAGATGATCGTCACAGCAACGGAAACCCAATAATTCAGCACGATATAAGGAGGGCCAAACCAATGTGCCAAAGGATTTGCAAAATGTGCAATCCGAACGCCGGAATAAACCACCACCGTAGCCGCTATAATCTGACAAAGCAGCTTGACAATCGCTCGCATATCGGTCATATCGTCAATGACTCCCACCGTGACAATGATAACCGAACCGATTAAAATCCCCATAGTCTCACGATCAATGGTGGCAAAACACAAAACGCTGACAATAAAACCGTAAAAAATAGCAAGACCGCCGATGAGAGGGATCGGTTTACTGTGTACCCGTCTGGCGTCCTTGGGAACATCAATGGCGTTGATTTTATGAGCGAGCGAAATCACCATGGGCGTTGCCGCAAAAGAAATCAGGAACGCTACCAGCAACGCCAAAAATACATAGAGATTATTATCAAAAAGCATCTTTGCTTCCTCCTGTGCACGGCCTTACGGCTGAATAAACCCGACCTTACGATAGACCTTGGAGAGGGTTTTCATCGCTGTTTTAGAAGCAATTTCAGCTCCCCGTCGATAAACCTGCTCCAAATAGTCCTTGTTTGCCATCAATTCCCGGTACTTCGCCTGGATGGGACGCAGCGTTTCCGCAACCGCCTCCGCTACCGCAGCTTTAAAATCGCCGTAGCCCCTGCCTGCAAATTCCGCTTCAATCGCATCCATGGTCTTTCCGGTGACAGCAGAGTAAATGCTCATCAAATTCTCGATGCCCTCTTTACCCTCTCCTCGTTTCACCTCGGAGCCGGAGTCGGTCACTGCCCGCTTAATTTTACGAACCACGACGTCAATGGGATCCAGCAGCAAAATATATCCGTTCTCGTTGGGATCGGATTTAGACATCTTCTGACTCGGATCCTGCAGACTCATAATTCTGGCACCGACCTTGGGGATATACCCCTCCGGCACCTTGAATGTATCACTGTAGGCATGATTAAAGCGGTTGGCCAAATCCCGGGTCAGCTCCAGGTGCTGACGCTGATCCTCTCCTACCGGAACCAAATCCGCCTGGTAAAGCAGGATGTCTGCCGCCATCAAGGACGGGTAGAGAAACAGTCCGGCATTGATATTGTTTTCATGCTTTCTGGACTTATCCTTAAACTGTGTCATTCTGGAAAGCTCACCCATATAGGTATTGCAGGTCAGCACCCAAGACAGCTGTGCATGTGCCGGAACATGGGACTGAAAGAAAACCGGGCTCTTTTCCGGATCCAAACCGCAAGCGAGAAACAGCGCCAGCAAATCCATGGCATTCTTTCTGAAATCCTTGGGAACCTGGCGCACCGTAATGGTGTGCAGATCCGCCAGCATAAAATAGCATTCGTATTCATCTGTTTTTTGCAGCTGCACCCAGTTTCGGAGCGCTCCCACATAATTCCCGAGCGTCAAGGCACCGGAGGGCTGAATGCCGCTCAATATTCTCTTCTTCTCGCTCATGCTACTCACCTACCACTTCTTTTAAAACATCGCCCAAAATTTTAATTCCTTTTCGAATATCCTCCTCCGATGCCGTGGAGTAGTTCATCCGGAAGGTGCTGTAGCTGGCCTTATCGTCTACCATGGTGGTTGCGCCCGGCACAAAGGCCACTCCCTTCTCCAGCGCCTTTTTCATCACATCCGTGCTGTCATACTGCTTAGGCATGGTACAGAACAAAAACAGTCCACCCAGGGGACAGGTATGGGTGACGGAGGTAGGAAAATACTCATCCATGCATTCCATCATCAGCTTACATTTCTTTCCGTAAGCGCTGCGAAGCTTGGCAATATGCGCATCAATATCAAAACGGGTCACGAACTCATAGGCAATCATCTGAGACAGGACATTGGTGTGCACATCCTCCACCTGCTTGCAGATAATCATTCTCTCCAAAAGCGCCGGATCACAGCTGGCAAATCCCAGACGCAAACCCGGAGACAATATTTTGGAAAAAGACCCCAGATAAACCACACGGCCATCCTTGTCCATAGATTTTATAGTGGGAATGTCCTCACCTGCAAAGCGCAGTTCTCCGTAGGGATTATCCTCAAAGATCATAAAGTCATAGGTATCTGCCAGTTCTAACAGTTTTTTCCGTTTTTCAAGGGACATGGTAATCCCGGAGGGATTCTGGAAGGTAGCAATGGTATAAAGAATCTTTACATTGGGATGCGCCTTCAAGGTCTCCTCAAACCGAACCAGATCCAAACCATCGCTCTCCACCGGAACACCGTATAGCTCTGCATTGTTGCTGCGAAACGCATTCAGCCCGCCGATAAAACTGGGTTCCTCACAAATCACACCGTCTCCGGGATTGAGCAAGGATTTTGCCGCAAGATCAATACCCTGCTGGCCGCCGCTGACAATAATCGTTCCGTCCCGGTCACTGATGATCCCCTGGCGGGTCAGCCGGTCAATCACCCATTTGCGTAAAGGTTCATAGCCTTCGGTCACGCCATATTGCAGCGCAACATCTCCCTGACTGCGCAGTATATCCGCCGCAATCCCGGCCAGTTCCTCTTTCGGGAACAGGTTGGGGTCAGGCGCACCGCCCGCAAAGGAAATAATCCCCGGCTTTGCCAAAAGCTTAAAAATTTCACGAATTGCGGATGCCTCCAAGTGTTTTACCTTATCTGAAAACTTTTTTTGTATCTCCTGCATTTTCTACATCTCCTCATCCATTGATAACATTTTATATCCGTTGTCTATTCTCCGTCCTCCAGAAAATATTTTCGTATCACCCCAAAAAGCGCAATGATAGCCGCGGCGATCAATAGCAGGTTTTTCACCAGTTCCAACCCCCGCTGAAACCGCAGCAGCCGCCGGTAATTTTTCGCCTTGCGTCTTCCTCTGCGATATGCACGCTCGGCGCCCCTGGCAGCCGCCTCTACACGTTCGCCTGCACGATGGACATAGGGCGCCGCAAAATCTACCGCTTCGTCATAATACTCCTGCCATTTACTCATATTCTGAAACCTCCTGTCTAGTCAGCATCAAAAATCTCCACTTCTGCAATATAGGGCAGCTGTCGGAACCGCTCGTCGCAGTCCAAACCATAGCCTACAATAAACTTGTCCGGAATTTCAAATCCGGTATAATCCGCTTCAAACACAACCTGGCGCCGAGACGGCTTGCTCAGCAGCGAACAGACCTTCACAGATGCAGGGCCGCGCTGCTTTAGCATGGGAATCAGCTGTACTAAAGTATTCCCGGAGTCAATAATATCTTCTGCCAAAAGTACATTTTTTCCGGCAATGTCCACATCAATGTCCTTTTTGATTTTTAAAACACCGCTGCTCTCAGTACCCCGTCCGTAGCTGGAAACTTGCATAAAATGGACCTGCACATCCCCTTTCAAATGCCTTACCAAATCACCGATAAAGACAAAGCAGCCTTTTAAAATCCCAAGTACAATCAGCTCGCCTTCTCCATAGTCCCGATTGATTTCTTCCCCCAACTCCCGGACTCTCTGTTTAATCTGTTCCTCCGTCAGCATAATCTCGCCGACTCTCATCTGCTGTGCCATACGTAATCACCAGCCCTCTCTTTGTATTTTTATCCGCCTTATACGGCTCTGCCATACGGCAGCCTATCACTGCAATGATCCGGTTTCCGCTGCAAAGCAACGGAATCGAGTCCCGCTCCCAACGAGGGATTTTATAATCCATCATAAAATCCTTCAGCTTTCTGCTGCGGCCGTCTGCATAGACCGCAATACGATCCCCTTTCCGTCTGGTACGAAGCTCTAAAGCTAAACCCTCCAGCTTATCGTAATCTGCCAGCATCTGATTCGGCAAGAGAACCTGTCCGGTTTCTTTCAGGGAAAGCGTTACATCACCGTTTGGAAAATGATAGGTCTTTCCAAGCTCTGCCGCCTCACATACCGTATCGGAAAACTCTGTCCGCTCTTGCCGCTCCTTTGGCGTTTCAAAGGCCAGCCACCCATAGCGAACCGCAACGCACAGTCCCTTAGGGAGCATAACCTGGG
>CATVQN010000067.1 GCA_958346135.1 uncultured Eubacteriales bacterium
CCCCTGAACTTGATAAGGCGGCAAACTATGTGACCTGCGGGGTTGCAGATGACGGAATCTACCACGGACTAAAGCATTTTGGCCTGATTTAGAAAGTGTAGGGAGAAAAGGTTTATAACAGAGTTTAAGGCGATACGGCAGACCTATATCTGCGATATCGCCTTATTTTTTGTTGCCGATATTATTTTTCTCAAATTCCTGATGTAAATGCTGCTCTGCCAGCATTTCCTTGGCGGTTTTCAGCTTCTCCCGGCCATAGGTGTCCTTGAGTTTGGTCACCACCTGATCCAGAGCGGTTTCCTTTCCGGAAACCCTCTCTTCTAAATCCGTAAAGCATAGCTGTTCATAACCGCTCTCTGTCAAATTTCCGGCGGTAATGCCGATCAGCCGTATTGGGCGGAAATTCCCGAGTTGGTCAAAAAGTGCTGCCGCCGTTTGATAGATGTCGTCAGTGAGGTGAAAAAGAAAGCCGGAACGGGAGCGGGTGATGCTATGCATATCCGAATATTTTATTTTTAAGGTCACCGTTCGGCACCAAAGACCCTTGGACTTGAGGCGGTCACTGACCGCACCTGCCAGAAGTAGAAGTGTGTCACGCAAAACGGAGGGGTCGGTAACGTCATAGGAAAAGGTGGTTTCCTTTCCTATGGATTTTGGCGGACTGTTTGGGGTAACACTGCGGGAATCAATACCGCGGGCAAATTCAGAGAGCTCTTGTCCCATACTTCCGAATGCGGCCAGGCGCGAGAGCGGTGCTGCCGCAAGCTGGCCGACGGTGCGGATTCCCATGCGGAGAAGACGCTCCTCCGTTTTTTTCCCGACACCGTATAAAATCCCTACGGGACGGTTTTCCATCAGCCTTGCAAATTCCTCCTGGTTTTGAATCACAAAAAAGCCCCGGGGCTTTTTTTCTTCACTGGCCAGCTTGGCCGTGAGCATATTATACCCCACTCCCACCGAACAGGTGGTGCCAACCGTTTCAAAGACCTTACTTTGCACGGTGCGTGCAATTTCCTCGGCAGAACCGAAAAAGCGCTGACTTCCCGTAACATCCATATATCCTTCGTCCAGGGAAAGAAATTCCAGCTGATCGGTATAGGCGGCCATGATGGCGTGTACTTGGCGGGAGGCCTCTGTATATTTTGAAAAGTGACAGGGGACAAAAACCGCATGCGGACATCGGCGATAGGCTTCGGCAGAACTCATAGCGGAACGGATTCCGTACTTTCTGGCCTCATAATTACAGGTAGAAACCACACCTCGACTTCCCGGCGGCGCTCCAACGACCACAGGCTTTCCGCAAAGCTCCGGGTTGTCCCGCTCCTCGATTGCCGCAAAGAAAGCATCCATATCCAAATGAATGATTTTCCGCTCCATGATGTTCCCCCGTTTCCTTAGGCAGGCGATATGAAGTCGAACCTGCCAAGCTATTTCAGCATAATCAGTGCGGCCTGCCGGCCGGTATGCTCACGATGTGTTCGGTAAGAATAAAAGGTATCGGCATGACAGACAGTGCAAATACGGGAAAGCGCAATATGCTCCGGTAAAAGCCCCTGACTTGTCAACTGGTCATAATTCATCTGCCAAAGATCTACCAAAAATTTTCCCGAAGGCATAGGCGAGAGATATTTTTCGGGAAAATAGTCTTTGGCGTCTTGGCCGAACGAAAAACAGCAAGGCCCGATGCTGGGACCCACAGCCGCCAGAATATCCTTCGGATTGCAGCCGTAAACCTCACACATCATAGAAGCACCTTTTTTTGCAATTTCCTTCACCGTTCCCCGCCAGCCGGCGTGGAGGGCGGCAATTGCTTTGCGGCTTGGGTCAAAAAGAAGAATGGGAACACAGTCGGCCGAAAAGACCACCAGGCCAAGACCGGGTTGGTCGGTCATTAAACCGTCAGTATCGGTAATATCACTTTGGCGTACTACGCCTTTGCCAGCATCATCCTTTGTGACAATACGGATATGATCGGTATGGGTCTGGCGTGCCAGGACCATAGAAGAGAGGGGGATTTCTAAGTCGCAAGATACCAAACGATAGTTTTCCATCACAGAATCCGTATGATCCTCCACCCGAAATCCTAAGTTAAGTCCGCAGATTTTTCCGCTGCTGACTCCGCCCTGGCGGCAGGTAAAGCCGTGGCAAACCAAGCCGGTTTTCGCAAAGGCGGCAGACTGCAGATAAAGTCGGTTGTCCTTCTTGTATTGGCGCATGGATGTTTCCTCCCACATCAATCATAGATGGGAAAAACGCAGCCGCTGTATAGCGGTGGTTTTTCCGGTTTGCGGGTCGATATCGAAAATACAGCCGTGGAACCAAACCTCGCCCTCTGCCTTTTCAAAGCGGAAGCGCTTTCCGGACTGTAAATAAAAGTTGATGATAATGTCTTTTTTTACCCCTAAGACAGAATCCTCCACACCGGTCATGCCCAGGTCGGAGATAAATCCCGTACCGCCGGGTAAAATCCGCTCGTCGGCAGTCTGAACATGGGTGTGCGTGCCGAAAACAGCGCTGACTCTGCCGTCTAAGAAGTGTCCCATGGCAATGCGTTCACTGGTGGCTTCAGCGTGCATATCCACCAAGATAACGTCGGCGTCAATCTGCTTTAATGCACGTTCAGCAGCGTGAAACGGACAGTCTGCCGGCGACATATTCACCCGCCCGATGAGATTGATCACCGCAATTTTGACCGTTCCGGTGTCCTTCACCACATAGCCCACACCCTCCAGCTCCGACGGAAAGTTCAAAGGTCGGATGACGCTGGGGTTTTCCTCCAGAACCCGCCCGCTGTCCTTATGGGCAAAGGTGTGGTTTCCCATGGTGATCACATCCACGCCCCGTTCAATCAGGGTATTTGCAATATCTGCGGTAATGCCGTTGGTGTTTGCGGCATTTTCGCCGTTTGCAATACAAAAGTCAATTTGGTATCGATTGCGGATACGGCCAAGATTGTTGTAGACAAACTCTCTGCCGTCCTCCGCCACAATATCTCCGATCGCTAAAATGCGCAATGTCATTTCCCTCCTTGTGTCCGCTGTCTGACCGCCTCATAGAGTAAGATACCGGCGGCAACCGAAGCATTCAGCGACTGAATCTCGCCCAGCATCGGTATCTTGACCAAAAAATCGCAGGAATCGCGGGTAAGCCGGGTCATGCCCGCTCCCTCGCTGCCGATGACAACGGCCAAAGGTCCGGTCAGATCACATTCACTATGCATCTGGGTTCCGGCAAGGTCGGTGCCTACAATCCAAAGTCCACTTTTTTTCAGCTTATCCAATGTCTGAGGAATATTGGTAACCCGGGCAACAGGGGTATATTCTACGGCACCGGCCGATACCTTGGCAACTGCCGCATTTAAGGCGACGCTGCGATTTTTGGGAATGATGACTCCGTGTGCGCCTGCGCCGTTGGCGGTACGCAGAATGCTGCCTAAGTTGTGCGGGTCGGTGATGCCTTCGGTAATCACCAAAAAGGGCGGTTCTCCCTTGTCCTCGGCATATTGTAAAATCTCTTCCAAGGTGACGTAAGTATGGGCGGCGGTCATGGCCGCCACACCCTGGTGGTTTTCACCCTCGCAAAGCGCATCCAGCTTTCGCTTGTCCACAAAACGGTACAGAACACCCCGTTCCTTAGCCAGAGAACGAATACGGCTGATTTGAGAATGGTGGAGTCCATCCTGAATCAGTATTTTGTCAATGACGGTCTTTCCCGCCTCAAGTGCCTCAATCACAGGATTGCGGCCATAAATCATATCATCTTTCATGCTTGCATTTGCCTTTCTATTGCTGTAGTGTTTGTATTTCGGATAGGTATACCGGGAATATGGAATCCCCAATCACCAGGTTAAAGCTTTTTCCCTTCAGATATAATACTTCGTTCACCATGACCCCGTGGGTATTCTTTTTTCCCTCCACCTGTGAGGTGAAGATACAGCGTTGGTTTTGACTGTCATTTTCCAATTCCTGGTTTTGTACGGAAGTCAGCTCCCCGAGAGAGTTGCCGTAGTCACCATCGGTACAGCTAAGTCCCGGTGCAATTCCCTGAAAGGTTTCGCTGGGGGCACTCTGGCAGACATAGGTAAAGAGAAAGCTTTCTGTTTCATCCGCCTGCTTTCCCCAGGTGATTTTATACAGCAGCGCAATCACGCTGACTGCGAGAATTCCAATGAGAAGCAGATCAATAATGTTAAATTTCCAAAAGATTTTTTTCTCCATTATAAAACGCTCCCAAAAAATCGATTTTGTGCGATTGTCTTATCAATATCAGTATAACCTAATATCAGGAAAAATGCAAGGCGGATTTTGGGGGCGGCCATAGCAAATTTTGACGAGCCGTTGACAGAGAACAGAAAAATGACTATAATGAATTATCAAACACGAAAGAAAATGGTGAGCAAATGAAACGAATCGTTGTAATTGGCGGAGGCCCCGCCGGAATGATGGCGGCCGGAACCGCAGCACAGCGCGGTCATCAGGTCAAGTTGATTGAGCAGAATAAGATTTTAGGGAAAAAGCTGCTAATCACAGGCAAGGGACGCTGTAATGTAACCAACGCCTGTGAGGATATTGAGGAATTGATCCGAAACGTTCCTACCAACGGCAGATTTTTATACAGTGCCTTTTACGGATTCACCAATCGGATGACCATGGATTTTTTCGAATCCTTAGGTGTTCCGCTCAAGGTGGAACGCGGGAACCGGGTGTTTCCGGTCTCCGACCAAAGCCGGGATATTGCCCAGGCGCTTCGGCGGTATTTGGTACAAAACAATGTAGAGCTGATTCATGACCGGGTGGATGATATTTTGACCGAAAACGGGAGAGTATACGGCGTAAAGACGGCAGGTCGAGGAAGAATAGAATGCGAATGCGTCATTTTGGCGACAGGGGGAATGTCCTACCAGAAAACAGGATCTACCGGAGACGGCTATACCTGGGCAGAAGAACTGGGGCATGAGATTTGCGAAATTCAGCCGTCCTTGGTGCCGGTTCGTGTGGCGGAAAATTGGATTGACGAGCTTCAGGGGATTACCTTAAAAAATGTCCGTATCACCGTATGGAATCAGAAGAGAAAGAAAATTTATACCGATTTCGGAGAGATGATGTTTGCGCATTTCGGGTTGACCGGACCGATTATTTTGAGTGCCAGCGCACATATGCGAAGGATGGGAAAGGACGACTATACCATCTGTTTGGATCTAAAGCCGGCTTTGGAGGAAAAGCAGTTGGATCAGAGAATCTGCCGGGATTTTCAGCAGAATTTGAACCGGGATTTTTGCAACAGTCTGAAAGGACTGCTGCCGAGCGGGATGATTCCGACGGTGGTTGCGCTTTGCGGGATCGATCCGCATAAAAAAGTAAACTCCGTCACCAAAGAGGAACGGAGCAGGCTTTTGCATATTTTAAAAGAAATGGAATTTCATGTCACCGGTTTTTGCCCGATCGAACAGGCCATCATTACCTCCGGCGGGGTCAGCGTCAAGGAAATCAATCCATCCACCATGGAATCCAAGCTGATTCCGGGGCTGTTCTTTGCCGGGGAGATCATGGACGTGGACGCCTATACCGGCGGATTTAATCTACAGATAGCGTTTTCTACGGGCCATCTTGCGGGCTCTAGTTGCTGAAGCACGGAGATATTTGGCACGAATATTGGCGTAAATGGTGGCCTGCAGAACGCATAGGATAATGGAGAGCGAATATGTTACCAATGCGTTGATGGCAAAACGCTTGAGAATATTGTCAATCTCCATCTGTGTTAGCAGATAGTTCATCACAATGATAATCAAACAGTGAATTAAATAAATATCATAGGAGGCCTGCGAGATACTGGTGAGCAGGCCTTTTCCGCGTCGTTCCAGCGAGACGGTCAGTTCCTTTGCATAGGAATAAAATCCGAAGCAGGAAAAGAAGCAGAAGAGGACCACAATGAGCGAGGACATCCGGTAGGCAATCAAACCGCCGAACTGCATATAAGACAGTACGCAGTGGGTAATGGCCAGAATCAGCCATGCGGTATAGATGACCAGCTTATTTTGTGCAATCAATCTTTCAAAGGCCTCGTAGTTTAGACCGACGTACATTCCAATGATCCAGAACAGCAAATACGAAGGAAAGATTTTGTGAATTGCGGCGGTATAAGGGTAATACATTCTGAAAAATACCGTAACAACAAAGGCAAGCAGAATGCACACAAAGGAGAAAGCCTTACTTTTGATACGGCTGATCAATATCCAGACGGGCATGAGCAGATAGAACTGGATAATCAGGATGATAAAGTAAAACTGTGCGGAAATATCGCCGGTAATCAAAAAGTGTAAAAGCTGTTCCCAGTCAAATTCATAAAGGTGTAAAAACCAGACAAAAACGGCATAGTACACAACCACGGCAAGAATATAGGGAAAGCAGATTTTACGGGTTCTGTCCCAGAGAAATTTAGGATAGGGAAAGTGCTTGGTATCTCCGTATTTGTAAAAGAGCTTGACCGAACTGGTGAAAATAAAGGCCGGTACTGCGAAGGTGGTCAGCCGGGTGAGAGAAGAAAAAAGGAT
>CATVQN010000068.1 GCA_958346135.1 uncultured Eubacteriales bacterium
CTCCGGTGACAGCACACGAAAATAATGGTCACTGATAGAGTACCATACTTCTTCACAAGTTTCAAGCATTTTTGTGACAAACTTTTGTAAGCTTGTAGGAAACTTGTATTTGAAGGACTCTGAGCGTGACAAAAATAATAAACAGGAGGTAATTCTCATGACAAAAAAACATTGGACAGGAATTTTGGCGGCAGCAATGGCCGCCTCCCTTGCTCTGACAGGCTGCGGCGGAAATAAAGCCGCCCAGAATGCGAAGAATGCAGAGATTAAAAAAACTACCCCGGACAGCTACCCGTTGCAGACAGATCAGACGCTGCGGTACTGGCTCACCATCAGCGGACATGTCTCCGCCCATTCTCAGAGCCTGAATGACACCCCTCTGGCACAGGATCTGAAGGACAAAACCGGAATCAATGTTGAATTCGTTCATCCGGCCATCGGTCAGGAAACCGAGCAGTTCAACCTAATGCTGGCCTCTAAGGATGTTCCGGATATTATTGAATATAGCTGGAACAACTATACCGGCGGACCGGAGAGCGCCATCAAAAAAGGAACCATTTTGGATCTGAATAAGGTGTTGGACGCCGGCATCTCCCCAAATCTGCAGGCCGTTTTTGATGAGCACCCCGACTATGCCAAGGGATGTCAGACCGAGACCGGCAAGACCTATGTTTATCCTTTTATCATAGGTGACAGTCTACTTCAGACCTATATGGGGCCAATGGTGCGTGCGGATCTGCTGGAAAAATACAATCTCCCTGTTCCGGAAACCATCGATGAATGGGAGAATATGCTGCGCGTGTTTAAGGAAAACGGCGTAAAATCTCCTCTGACCCTGAGAATGGATAATGTAAAGTTTGCCGATATGTCTCCGTTCATCAGCGCATACGGCGCAGCCGGCACCTTCTATGTAGAAGATGGCAAGGTTAAATTCGGCCCCTATACTGATGAATACCGGCAGTTCTTGACGCTGATGGCCAAATGGTACAGCGAAGGCCTGCTGGATCCCAACTTTACAGATACCGACTCTAAGCGTCTGACCTCTGTGATTGCAAACGGTGAGGCTGCAGCGGCCTTCGGAAGCGCAGGCGGCGACTTTGGTAAATGGATCCCTGCCACACATGCACAGAATCCCCAGGCACGTTTCGTTCCGGTGAAGTACCCGGTTCTGAACAAGGGTGAAACTCCGAAATTCGGCCAGAAGAGCTTCCCGGTCAGCGGGTTTGGTGCGGCCATTTCCGGCAAATCCAAGAATATCGAGCTTGCTGCCCGTTTCCTGGACTACGGTTACAGCGAAGAAGGACATATGACCTATAACTTTGGTAAGGAAGGCGAATCCTATACCATGGTTGACGGCGTTCCGACCTATACCGACATCATCCTGGATAACGATAAAAACGGTGGTCTGGGCGTAGGCCCGGCTATGGGTAAATACATCCGCGCCTGCTACAACGGTCCGTTCGTGCAGGATGTGAACTATCTGGCCCAGTTCTACACCATGCCGGAGCAGCTGGAGGGCGTTAAGACTTGGGCGGATACCGAGGCTCTGACCTACAAGATGCCGCCGGCTCCCCTCACGGAGGAAGAAAATAAAGAATATACCAAAATCATGAGTAATATTGACACCTACCGTCAGGAGGTCATGTATAAGACCATCACCGGCAAATCTGCCCTCAGTGATCTGGATGCGTACTTCGCAGAAATGAAAAACCGCGGTATTGAACGTGCAATCGAACTGCAGCAGACAGCTTATGACAGATATATGGCAAAATAATTAGGGAGGTTTTTCCATGTACCGCAAGTACACTAAAAAAGCAATTCGACAGGATTGGCTCCGGAACTGGAAACTATACGCCATGATGATTCCCGTACTGGCCTTTTATATCACCTTTTGCTATAAGCCTATGTACGGTGCCATCATCGCCTTTAAAGACTTTGATCCAACTCTGGGCATCTGGGGAAGTGAATGGATCGGGTTTGAGAATTTCAAGGATTTGTTCACCAGCTCCGATTTCGGCCGGATATTTCGAAACACCATCAACATCAGTGTTCAGAGCATTATCTTCGGATTTCCGGCTCCCATCATTCTGGCTCTGCTCATCAACGAGCTCACCAGAAAACGGTTTGCAAAATTTGTACAAACCGTTACATACATGCCGCACTTCATCTCTCTGGTGGTTGTCTGCGGTTTGATTAAAGACTTTGTATCTGACTCCGGTGTTATCACCAGCTTTCTGAGCATGTTTGGTTTCCCTGAAACCAACATGCTTCAGGAGCCAAAATACTTTGTCCCCATTTATGTCATCAGCAGTATCTGGCAGGAAATCGGCTGGGGTTCCATCATTTATCTGGCCGCACTTGCCGGTACGGATCAGGAGCTCTACGAGGCGGCCGCCATTGACGGCGCAGGACATCTCCGGCAGACCTGGAGCATCACCCTTCCCAGCATCATGCCCACCATTATCACCATGTTTATTCTAAAGCTGGGTACTATCATGAACGTAGGCTTTGAAAAGATCATTCTGCTATACCAGCCTATGACCTATGAAACAGCAGACGTCATCTCTTCGTTTGTGTACCGAAAGGGTATCATAGACCAGAGCTATGGCTTCTCCACAGCAGTGGGACTTTTCAATTCTGTCATCAATTTTGCACTGATTATCATCGCCAACACCATCAGCCGCAAGGTGAACGATACCAGTCTTTGGTAGAAAGGAGAAGGAACAAATGGTTATCAAGAAAACACCGCAGCGCAGAATCTTTGAAATATGCAACGCCATTTTTATGGTTTTCATGATTCTGATCACGCTGTATCCGATGATTTACATCGTCATGGCATCTTTTAGTGAACCCCTGGAGTTCCTTGCCCACAGAGGACTGTTGTTCCGTCCCCTGGGTTTCTCTACTCTGGCATATGAGAAGGCAATTGTGCATCCCCTCCTTCTGCCCTCCTATGCCAATACCCTCTTTGTCGTGGTAGTAGGTGTCACGATCAATATTATTCTGACCTCCATTGCCGCCTACTTCCTCTCCAGACAGAATATTCTGTGGCAGCGTCCTATTGCCTTCATGATTATCTTTACTATGTACTTTTCAGGCGGCCTGATTCCGCTGTACCTGACCGTAACCCAGGATTTCATGCTCCAGGACAGTCTGTGGTCCCTGATTCTTCCGGTGGCCATCAATACCTTCAATTTAATGATCATGCGCACCGGATTTAGCGCGATACCGGCCAGTCTGGAGGAATCGGCCCGGATTGACGGTGCGGGACATTTTATCATTCTGTTTCGCATTGTTCTTCCGCTGGCCATGCCTACTGTTGCCGTTATGATTCTGTACTACGGCGTTGCACACTGGAACTCCTGGTTCAACGCCTCACTGTTTATCACAGAACCCAGCAAGTATCCGCTCCAGCTGGTACTGCGCCAGATTCTGCTGATCAACGACACCGAATCCATGACCGGCGGTGTAGATGCAGGCTCACAGCTGGCTGTCAGCGAAACCCTAAAATATGCGGTCATTGTGATTGCAACCCTGCCGATTCTGTGTATTTACCCCTTCCTACAAAAGTATTTTGTAAAGGGTGTTATGATTGGTGCAGTAAAGGGTTAACCCATATACAAAATTTGGCAGTCTCGCCCTATGGTGCGGCTGCCAAATTTTATTATAAAACGAAAGGAAGTGTTGATTCCAATGTTTGAACCTATGAAACCCATTCTTACCAGCAGTGATACTATCTGCCGGTATGAAAACAATCCTGTGCTCTCAGCCAAGGATATTCCCTTCCCCTCTGAATTGGTATTCAATGCGGGAGTTGCCAAATGGCAGGGCAAATATATTATGATCTTTCGAAACGATTTTGATTATGCCGGAGGCTGTCTGTTTCAAGGCTGCAACCTGGGCATTGCCTTTAGCAGCGACGGCAAGGAATGGAAGGTGCGGGAAACCCCGTTTTTCACCCTTGCTATGATAGATAATCCGGAGGTGACCCGGATTTATGATCCACGGCTTACTGTCATAGAAGACGAGCTTCTCATCTGCTTTGCCATGGATACCCGGCATGGAATACGTGGCGGGATCGGAAAGGTACGTCCGGATTTCAGCGGCATTGACATCATCAGCCTCAGCACCCCGGATAACCGAAACATGGTACTCTTCCCGGAAAAAATTGATGGAATGTATGTGCGTCTGGAACGCCCCTTTACCATTTACAGCCGTGGCGGAAAGGACCGCTTCGACATCTGGATCTCCAAATCCCCGGATCTGGTATTCTGGGGCGAAAGCCAGCTTCTTTTGGCCGTGGAGGATGTTCCGTTTGCCAATGACAAGCTGGGTCCTGCGGCACCGCCCATTAAGACAGATGCAGGCTGGCTTACCCTGTTTCACGCTGTGGACATCGACCCTACCCGCGGCAAGCACGGCTGGGAGGATACATGGCAAAAACGTTATACCGCAGGAATTATGCTGCTGGATCTTGAGGATCCCTCAAAGGTTTTGGGCATGTCCAAAGCTCCGCTCCTGGCTCCGGAAACAGAATATGAAGCTCTCGACGGCTTCCGGACAAGTGTCATATTTCCCGGCGGCTTTTTGAAGGAACCGGACGGAACAGCCAAGATTTACTATGGTGCTGCCGATACGGTGGAGTGCCTGGCCACTGCTGAAATTGATAAACTAATATCCTTGTGTACCCAACCACGCTGAATGGAGGTTGTTTCTATGGAACTCAAAGATTTTAAGAAAGAGATCCAAAGTGAGGTTCTGGATAATATTCTCCCTTTTTGGATCAACCATACGGTAGACAAAGACCACGGCGGCTTCTACGGCTATATCAACAATGACATGGAGATCGACCGTAAAGCAGACAAATCCTCTGTGATCTGCGCCAGAATTCTTTGGACCTTCGCCAAGGCTTACACTATGTTCCATGATTCCGCCTATCTTTCCATGGCACAGCGGGCTTACCGCTTTCTGCGGGATGCCTTTGAAGACATAGAAAATGGCGGCATATTCTGGTCTGTGGATTACACCGGCAAGGTGCGGGACAGCAAAAAGCAAATCTATGCGCAGGCTTTTGCCATTTATGGAATCTCTGAATACTATGCAATCACCCGAGATCCGGAGCATCTGGATTTTGCTATGCAGCTTTTTGATTTGCTGGAGAAACATACCCGGGATCGGGTATACGGCGGCTATTTCGATGCATTGGCGGCTGATTGGAGACCTTTGGAGGATACCAGTCTCAGTCAGAAGGATATGAATGTTCCCAAGACCATGAATACAAACCTGCACGTTCTGGAGGGCTATACCAACCTCTTCCGTGTTTCGGGAAATCGTGCTGTCGAGGAGGCTCTTCAGTCGGTTCTGCGGGTCTGCTCGGAAAAGATTGCAGATCCGGCCACCAGTCATTTTATGCTCTACTTTGATAAGCAATGGAACAGCCAGGCTAATGTAACCTCCTTTGGTCACGATATTGAAGGCAGTTGGCTCATGTGTGAAGCCGCGGCATTGCAACAGGATCTCGCTCTGCGCGGACAAATTGAAACAATCGCAATGAAAATGGCAGACACCGTTTACCGGACCGGACTGGACACCC
Organism: uncultured Eubacteriales bacterium; assembly: GCA_958346135.1. Classification (GTDB taxonomy): domain Bacteria; phylum Bacillota; class Clostridia; order Monoglobales; family Monoglobaceae; genus Ructibacterium. Next base: position 5,594 of record CATVQN010000068.1, read on the forward strand.
AATACGGCGGCTTGTTTGAAGCGGAAAAGGATGGTATTCTACAGACCACCGGCAGTGAATGGTGGACGCAGGCCGAGGCAGTAGTCGGATTTTTCAACGCCTATACCATGACAGGAGAACAGCATTATCTGGATGCTGTATATTCTGTCTGGCGTTTCATCCGGGACCATCTGGTAGACCGACAAAACGGCGAATGGTTCTGGGGTGTATCCCGGGATGGTAAAACCGTCTTTGATGACACCAAGGTCAGTGAATGGAAATGTCCCTATCACAACAGCCGAATGTGCTTTGAAATTCTGTCCCGGCTAAAAGATTGGGCGGCTCGGCACGCTGCGGAGTACTAACCTGGTTACAATTAAGGCAATAGCGCACAATGAACAGCTGTTGCCTTCGCTGCACATCTGCTTGCAGATTTCCCGTCATATCACATAAAAAGCTCTTGACATATGTTAGTATGTCTGCGAGCTTTTTATGCAATCTTCCGAAAAATTTGACTACGCATCTGCCAAAAAACATTATGCGGTACTGCCTTAAGGGAAGGAAATATAAGAAAGGGATAAACAGGCGTACAATTCAGAATTATACTTCTACCCAGTGAAACGGGGTATGCATTGCTTTGATTCCCGCTTCTCTTATGGCAATGACATCCACAGTCTGTTCGTTTGGAACAGGGATCCTTCCTGTATCAAAAAATTCCACCATCGCTTCTATAAACAGACGAAAATAATCCGACTTTATCTCAAATATGCTTCCTTCATTATCACTATTCTCTGCAGTAATACGAAACGGCGAATTTTTTGTCTGATACATCTGCGCACACCGTCCGTCTTCAAACTGTATCACCATAGACGGATGCTCGCTTTCTCCCAGAAACATCACACGTTTTGCACGGCTTTCCATCAGATACACAATCGGCTCAATCTGATGAATGGAATACATCTCATAGGTT
>CATVQN010000069.1 GCA_958346135.1 uncultured Eubacteriales bacterium
GGACCTATGGAACCCGCATCTTATCTCCCGGCAAAAAAATTCGATTTCGGCAGATCTTACTGAATCCGGGAATTATCGCTGTCATATTGGGTCTTCTGCTCTTTATCTCTCCGCAAAAGCTACCGCAGCCGGTATTTCAGGCGGTGAATCAAATCGGATCTTTAAATACGCCGCTTGCGATGGTTGTGTTGGGCGGCTTTTTGGCGCAGTCTAATTTGAAGGAGCTTTTTCGGAATACGGCATTTTATAAAATCAGTATCATCAAGCTATTGCTGATTCCCTGCATTTTATTTGCAGTGCTGCTCTTGCTCCCCATGTCAAACGCAGTCAAAACAGTGGCTGCCATCTGCGCAGTGACACCGACGGCGACAGCAGTATCCATGCTGGCGGAGGTGTATCACCGTGATTTCAGGTTTGCTTCCGGTGCGGTGGTGGTTACGACCGTTTTGTCGGCTGTGACCATTCCGATTATGATGACGCTGGCAAAAATGCTGTTAAGGTTTTAATAGACAGCTTATGGCAAAAAAGGATTTCTTCTCAGCTCTTTATATTTACGAAATTTTGATATCATAAAGGGGATGTTTCGCAAGTGACACATCCCCTTTTCATGCGTCAGGCTTTTACAATGGAAATGAAGGTTTTCTCGCCGTTAATATTCCATTCCTTAGCATCGGAGCCGGTATCGGCGGAGGTAATGGTCTCGGCAAGAAGCTGTGTTTTGATTTCTGCCTCGTTGGCTGCAACGATTTCGGCAATTTTTTCACTGCCGGAGAAGGTGATACAAATACGGTCCGTCACCTCAAAACCGCTGTCCTTACGCATGGTTTGAACCTTGCTGATAAACTCGCGGACAAAACCCTCGTTGATCAGCTCTTCCGTTAGATTTGTGTCCAGAACCACGGTGAACCCCTGGTCGCTTTCAGAGACAAATCCGTCTTTTTGCAGTGTTTCAATCAGGACGTCCTCTTTTTGAATTTCAACAGGGGTACCGTCCACCGTGAAGGTGAGAGGATCACCGGAGTTGAGCTGCGCCATCACCTGCGCACCGTCCATCTTAGAAATTTCATCAAAGATAGGCCGCATCAGTTTGCCGTATTTCGGACCCATGGTTCGCATCTGAGGCTTAAAGTGATAAGTGATAAAACTGCTTGCATCATTGGTAAAGGCAATCTCTTTGATATTCAGCTCTTCCAGGATGATATTGCTATAGTCTTCGTTGACTTTATTTTCCGTCTGAATAAACAGTTTGGACAGAGGCTGTCTATTTTTGATATTTGCCTCGTTTCGGCAGGCACGTCCCAGCATCACAATCTTACGAATGGCGTCCATTTCCTTCTCAATTTCAGGGAAATCAAATTCCGACTGAGGCTGCGGAAAATCGCAGAGGTGAATGCTCTCCGGCGCGGAAGAATCCACAGACAGAACCAGATTTTGATAAATCTGCTCGGTCATAAACGGAATAAAGGGCGCGCATCCCTTGGAAAATACCACCAGTCGGGTAGAGAAGGTCATGTAAGCGGCAATTTTGTCGTCAGTCAGTTCGCTGGTCCAGAACCGGCTGCGGCAGCGGCGCACATACCAATTACTCAATTCATCGGTGAATTCAATAATCGCACGGGTAGCCTCTGTGATCCGATAGTTTTCAAGATTTTGATCCACAGCTTCAATCAGGTGATTCAGCTTGGAGAGAATCCATTGGTCCATCACGGTCAGCTTGCTAATATCCAGCTTGTGCCGGGTAGGATCAAATTGGTCGATTTCCGCATACAGTACATAAAAAGCATAGGTGTTCCAAAGAGTGCCCAGGAACTTGCGCTGTGACTCTGAAACATTCTTGGCAGAGAACCGGTTGGGCAGCCAGGGTGCCGAGTTGGAATAAAAATACCAGCGGACGGCGTCGCTGCCCTGATCGTCCAAGATGTCCATTGGCAGAATCACATTTCCCTTGTGCTTGCTCATTTTAACACCCTTGTCATCCTGGACATGACCCAGTACAATGACATTTTTATAAGGAGCTTGGTCAAAGAGTAGGGTGGAGATTGCCATTAAGGTATAGAACCAGCCACGGGTTTGATCAACGGCTTCACTGATGAAGTTTGCCGGGAAGTTTTGTTCAAACATCTCTTTGTTTTCAAAGGGATAGTGCCACTGGGCAAAGGGCATAGATCCGGAATCAAACCAGCAGTCAATTACCTCCGGCACTCGGGTCATCTCTCCTTGACACTTAGGACAGCGGAGTTTTATCTGATCCACATAGGGCTTATGCAGCTCAATGTTTTCGGGACAGTTAATTCCCATCTCCTTCAGTTCGGCAATGGAGCCAATGACATGACGATGGCCGCAGCTGCATTCCCAGATGGGAAGCGGTGTCCCCCAGTAACGGGAACGAGAAAGACCCCAGTCAATAATATTTTCCAGAAAGTTTCCGAAACGGCCGTGCTTGATATTATCCGGCAGCCAGTTTACGGTTTCGTTATTTTTAAGAAGTTTGTCACGCACTGCGGTCATTTCAATAAACCAGGTATCGCAGGCATAGTAAAGCAGAGGGGTATCACACCGCCAGCAGAAAGGATAGCTGTGCTCAAAGGGGATTACGGCAAAACACTGATTTCGCTCCTTTAAGTCCCGAATGATCAGCTTATCGGCATCCTTAACAAAAATCCCGCTCCACTCGCCGGTCGCTTCTACGAAGTTACCCTGGGTGTTGACATGACTGATAAAGGGAAGGCCGTTTTCTTTGCAGACTCTGGCATCATCTTCACCGAATGCCGGAGCAGTATGCACAATACCGGTACCATCTTCCATCGTAACATAGTTGTCAGCAACAATGTAATATGCCTTGTCGTCGGGTTTTATAAAGGTATAGAGAGGCTCGTATTCCATACCGCAGAGCTCGTTTCCGAGATAGGATTCCAGCTCACAAACCTCCCGGTCGCCAAAGACATTCTTGACCAAGGCTTTGGCCAGAATATAAGTGCCGTCTTCGGCTTGTACCTTAACATAGGTCTCCGAAGGATTTACGCACAGGGCGATATTGGACGGAAGCGTCCAAGGGGTGGTGGTCCAGGCCAGAATGTAGTCGTTTTCTTTGCCGGCAACCTTGAATTTTACAATCAGAGAATTTTCCTTTACGTCTTTGTAGCCCTGGGCAACCTCGTGACTGGACAGAGCCGTACCGCAGCGAGGACAGTAAGGCATAATCTTATGACCCTTGTAGAGAAGACCCTTGTCCCAAATCTGGCGCAGCGCCCACCATACGGATTCGATGTAATCGTTATGATAGGTTACATAAGGCTCGTTCATATCCGCCCAAAAACCCACACGTTCACTCATCTCTTCCCATTCGCTCTGATAGGTAAAAACGCTGGCCTTACATTTCTGAATAAAATCCTCAATGCCGAATTTTTCGATTTCCGGCTTGCCGCTAATTCCCAGCGCCTTTTCCACCTCAAGCTCTACCGGGAGACCGTGGGTGTCCCAGCCGGCCTTTCTGAGTACATGGTAGCCCTTCATGGTGCGGTACCGCGGAATTAAGTCTTTGACCGCGCGGGTGAGAACATGGCCGATATGCGGCTTTCCGTTTGCGGTAGGGGGACCGTCAAAGAAGGTAAAAGTCTCGCCTCCCTCCCGGTTTTTCATACTCTTTTTGAATATATCATTGTCTTTCCAGAATTTGACGATCTCTTTTTCTCTGTCCACAAAGGAAAGATCGGTGGATACTTTACGATACATAGAAAAAGAACCTCCATTTCATCTTGGTTGTTATTATGGTACAGAACAAAAAATGTTCTTAATTGATTACAAACAAAATAATGCTAACTTATATAGTTTATAATAAAAACCTATATTTGTAAAGGGGAAAACCGAAAAAAAGCGAGAAGGCAAATAAGAATTTTGTAGACTTTTTGCACAGAAAAGGACTGATTCTGAAAGAACCAGTCCTAAAGCCCGTCTATGCATCAAGTTTTCTGCCGCCGTCTCCGATTTCGGTAATATAGAAGGAGGCCTCATAGCCGATGGTATCCAGATATTTTTTCCCAATGGTTTCGATAAAGGTGTCCACACAGGTATCCCGAACCAGACTGACCGTACAGCCTCCAAAGCCGGCGCCGGTCATTCTGGAGCCTAAAACACCGTCAATTTTCAGTGCCTCGGCCGCCAGGAGATCCAGCTCCGGACAGGTAACCTCATAGAGATCCCGCAGAGAATTGTGGGATGCGGTCATCAGTTTTCCAAAGGCCTCTAAATCTCCCGCCGTTAAAACCGCAATGGATTTTTTCACTCTGGCGTCTTCTTCAATGACGTGCCGTACACGGCGCTCCATCGTTTCGTCGGTAATGGCGTCCTTTACCGTTTGGTATTCCTCCGGTGTTATATCTCCGAGGCAGGTGATGTGCGGCAGCTTTTGTTTTAGGATGCGAAAGCCTTCATCGCATTCGCTGCGGCGTTCGTTATACTTGGAGGCGCCGAGGGAATGCTTTTTATTGGTGTTGGAAAGTACCAGCTTATAGCCGTCCAGTTCAATGGGAACCAGCTGATAATTCAGCGTTTTACAGTCCAGAAAAATGGCGTGATTCTTCTTTCCCATGGCGGAAGCAAACTGATCCATAATACCGCATTTTACGCCTACATAATTGTGTTCTGCCAGCTGACTGAGCTTTGCCATCTCAATATTGTCAATGTTCTCCGCTCCGCCTAAGGTCGCCATTGCGATGGCACTGGAGACCTCAATGGCTGCGGAGGAGGAGAGCCCCGCTCCGTGAGGCGTGGTGTCGTGGTAGAGCATATCTGCGCCTACCAGCTGATACCCGGCCTTTTTCAGTTCCACAAAGACGCCGAACTGATAATTCCCCCATTTTACATCCCGAAAGTGATCCAGAGTATCCAGGGTTCCCTCTACCATATCCGGAAGGTCTGTTGCCTTGATACGAATTTTATCATCGCTGCGTTTTCTGGCAACCACGGTGGTGCAGAAGGTGAGCGCAGCCGGAAAGACAAAGCCACCGTTGTAGTCGGTGTGCTCGCCGATGAGGTTGACCCGACCGGGAGAGGCAAAGACCTGTATCTCTTCCGTGCCCTCGCCGAAGATTTTGATAAATTCCTGTTTTAATTCCTGTAATGTCATAGGTTTGATCCTTTCTGCGGTTTAGACCTGCTTCGCTAAAAATTTCTTATGCGCTTGTCTGAGCTCCTCTGCTTTCTCCTCCGGTGCAGTGGGGTTACAGGCCGCCCAGGCCCCGGTCTCACTGGAGGCGTTGAATTTCTGTTTATCCGCTGCCCGCATGGGAGGGAAAAATTCAATGTGAAAATGGAAGTATTCCGAGCAGTCCTCGCTGTTGACCGGGCCTTGATGCATACACATCATATAGGGGAAGGGATAGTCAAACAGGCTGTCTAAGGTGCCGGCGGTCTCCTTAAGAATTTTTGCCAGGTTATCCTTTTGCCTGTCGCTGAACTGATCCAGATTTTGAACATGGTCTTTGGCGGCAATATAAACGCCGTAGGGGTAGTCGGTAAAGAAGGGCAGGAAGGTGATGAAATCTTCGTTTTCCATAATAATACGGCTCTTAGCGTCTGTTTCATTCTTTAAAATGTCGCAGAACAGGCAGCGTCCAGTATCTTCCAGATACTCCTTACCGGAGGCCAGCTCCACTTCCAGTTTTTTGGGGATATAGCTGTAGCCGTAAATCTGGCCGTGAGGGTGGGGCATGGTAACGCCTACCACGTCGCCGCGGTTTTCAAAAATGAATATGTACTTGATCTTTTCATCCTTTTTCAGTTCCACAAACCGTTCTGTCCAGAGATCAACCAGTTGCCGAATATGGGCTACACTTAGCTCCGGCAGCGTGACGGTATGTTCGGGAGAATAGAGAATGACCTCGCACTTTCCGTAGGCCTCTTTGGTTTTATAAAGCTCGGTGGCAACATCATCCGGAACCGGCGGATTTTGAGAGAGCGCAGGAAAGTCGTTGTCATATTTGTAAACGGTAAAATGTTCCGGTACCTTGCCGGAACCGGGACAGAAAGGGCACCAGTCCTTGGGCATCTGCGGACGGTTCTGACGGTGGGATGCAATCATGACCCAATCCTTGGTCAATGGGTTAAAGCGTAATTCAGCCATGTGAATTTCCTCCTGCAAAAATTGATTCTGTTTCCTTAGGCAGATGATATAAATCCGAACACCGATTTTCAGAGAGCAAATTCTCACTCCCTTTGCGTTAAAACGTATGTCAATCCGATAAGGGTTGCTTCCGCTTTTGCCTCGATAAATCAAAAATTTGCTCTCTGAAAATTCTTCGACCTAAAAAAGATGGAATTTTGAGCAGATTTCGGTGCGGAGGATGCAGAAAGGCTGATGCCTTTCAAAGACCACAAGCTGAAAGATGCCGAAATTACACCTTTTCAGGCGGGTTCGGGTGCATATCGTCTGCCTAGTATTAGTGTACCATAAACAAAAATCAGGTCAATATTAAAT
>CATVQN010000070.1 GCA_958346135.1 uncultured Eubacteriales bacterium
GCCGGTAGCTGCCTATGAGCCCAGCTTTTGGGCGGCGGATGCGGTAAACGGCGCAATGCGGCTGAGCATTATTTCCGATGAATATGCGACCAAATCCTATCAGGGGGCCATATCCCGAGGGGACTTTATCAATGTTGCGGTGAATCTGTACGCCACCATTACGGCGGAAAACGTGTCCACACACTCGAAGAATCCTTTTACCGACACACAGGATCCCTTTCCCAACATGGCCTACTATGCCGGCATTGTCAGCGGTGACGGAGAGGGACATTTCTATCCGCTGGGAACGCTGACCAGACAGGAGCTGTGCAAGATTATAACCAGTCTTTTGGACTCTGCGGGCGTGCTGGGACCGTATTTTCCCTCTGAAAATGTATTCGAGGACGTCGTAGATGCGGGAGAAATTGCGGAATGGGCCAAAAACCATGTGGCCTTTATGCTGGATAACAACCTCATGGCGGGGGATGAGGACGGACGTTTCCGTCCGAACGATGCGGTAACCAGAGAAGAGGCTGCCATTATTGCTTACCGCTGCTTCATCCGCTACGGCCGTGATTTGAGCGGCAGCATCAAAACCGCTCTGCGTCAAACCCGTGATGCAAAGGGAAATACCATCCAGACCCTGGTGAAAACGATTACGTTAGACAGCGGTGCTACCGTGGCGCTGGCCAATGCCAATAACCCGGATGCGCTAGAGGTGAACAGCAGTCAGGTATCCTCCGGCAACGCCGGCTTTGCGCCCAGCGGAACGCCGCTTCAGGTTGCGGATGCAAACGGCCTGTACCGGCTGAAAACCTATTCGGAAACTCTGGCTTCCGGCGAAGCGGCAGAAAAGGAGGCCCGCATTTTCGGTGACGGCGCCAAATACACCTCTGCTGCTGAGGCAGATGCCCATATGAGCGAGGTTACGGTAGAGGTTTGGAAGCTAAACAGTGCGGGTGAAATGTATCCCTCTACGCTGACCTTTCGGATTAACAGTGTGCTGAAGGATGACGTGATTGCGATTTTTAATGAGATTTATCACTCACCGGTCAAGAAGGCACCTTTAAAGGATGTAAACGCCTATGCATGGCGCAGTGCCATGTCCAGCGGAACCTATTCCGACCACAACTACGGCACGGCCATTGACCTGAACTATAACGAGAACTACTGTGTCTATGCCAGCGGCACCGTGGTGGGGAGTTTCTACGACCCCGCAAACTCGGTGTATTCCTTCCCGCAGGACGGGATTGTAGTGCAGACCTTTGCGAAATACGGCTGGCTCTGGGGCGGCAACGCCTGGGTGAGCGGTACCACCGATTATATGCACTTTAGCTATCTTGGAAAATAATGCTTAGAAAGTCCCGGGATGTTGAGCCCCGGGGCTTTTGCATTTAGAAACTATAGATGGAACCTTTTTCCTGTTTGGGGCGTCTAAGGGGATAAAAGACTCATTCGAAGGAGGAGAGGGCGATGAAAAAAATCAGAAGAATCGGCGCATGGCTGCTGGCGACGGCTGTGCTTTTGGGGTGCTTCCCTCCGGGAGTATCGGCAGTGGAATCGGCTAAGGACGATTTTAGCCTGATTCCGGTTTCCGGTACGACAAGCAGTGCAGACCCGGAGGGAGCGTGGCTGTTTACAACGCCGGAGCCTATGACGGCGGAGGCGGTAGTGGGACGCCTCCGTATTGATAATCAGCCGCCGGTTGAGGTCATACAGATAGGAGAGCGGGAATTTACAGTTACTCCGACACTTCCCCTTAGCAGCAATACCCTGTATCGATTCCGTTTCCAAGCGGAGGGACAGGATGCGCTGACATGGGTCTTTCAGACCGGAAAGCGATTTCGGATAAGCTCGGTATTTCCGGCGCAGTCGGCGGTGGGAGTGCCGGTAAACAGCGGTATCGAAATTACCTTCAGCGAGGACATCTTTGCGCAAGAGAGCCATGTGGATATGGCGGATTATTTTGAGATTTTGCCTGCCGTTTCGGGGTCCTTTGAATATCACAAGAATACGGCGGTATTTGTGCCGGAGAAACTGGACGATGGAACGGTTTATACTGTGACGGTTCGGGGCGGCATCACAAGTTCGGTCAGCGGCAGAAGCATAGAAGAAGACACCGTTTTTTCTTTTGAAACGGCACAAAAACAGGAGGAGAACGAGGAAGAGGACGTTTCTCTGTGGTTTTCCTCGTTCTATGAGGAGCTTCCCTCAACTCGTCCGGCCGGGGTAGAATGCTATATTTACGATTCGGAGCGTCAAACCGCATCTCCTTCCGTCTCGGTTTATACCTTTGCAAGTGACAATGAGGCGGTGGAGACCGTTCGGAAGCTGCAGGAGATTCCATATTGGAGCTGTGTTCGCAGTGGAGATGCCCAGGTGATAGATACGTCGAAGATGGAGCGGGTTATGGAATTTACGCCGGAGGCCTTGCCGACCTGCGAGAGTGTTCGGATTACCTTGCCGGAAAAGCTAAGCCAAGGCTTTTATCTGCTGGAGATGACCTATCGGGATGCGGTGGAACGGATGGTCATTCAGATCAGCGATTTACCGGTACAGGTGGTGGCGGATGACAAAAAAACGCTGGTCTGGGTCAACAGCAGCAAGACCGGAAAACCGGTTTTGGGCGCCCGGGTCACCGATCCTGAAAGTGGAAAGGATTGTTTGAGTGATGAAAACGGGATTGCGGTGCTGGAGGAGTCCGGAAGTGCGGTTTCCTGTCTGGAAATTACGACAAAAGAGGATCGCTGTATTTGGATTGCGGAGGATTACGGAAATCGGGATTTATCCTATCAAGGCCGCGGCGATCGGGATGATTACTGGACGGTGCTGCAGCTGGACCGTACCCTCTTTCAAAAATCCGATACGGTGAATCTCTGGGGTTTTGCCAGAGCCAGAGACGGTGCCGATGAGATTGGTACTGTTACCGCCGTAGTGTGCCGAGGATATTGGTGGGACGGCAGTCGTGAAATTTTACAGAAAGAGGTTTTTTCGGTAGAAAACGGCGTGTATACGGGGAGTATACAGCTGCCTGCTTTGGATGCAGGAAGTTATTGTATCACGGTCTACAAGGACAACTATGATGAAGAAAACGGCGTGGTTTTGGGGCAGTCCTATTTTGAGGTACAGGAATACCAAAAACCAAGCTATACGCTGGAAACTTCAGCGGATAAGACGGCGGTTTTTGCCGGTGATGCAGTGCAGTTTTCGGCCAAGGCTGGGTTCTTTGAGGGGACTCCGGTTCCCGAACTGGATGTGAGCTATCGAGTATGGAACTCGGATGGCCAAAATGTTGCCCAGGGGCGGGGGGCTACCGATGAAAGCGGTGTGTTTTCACTGGAGGCTACGGCGCCGACTGCCTCTGAGGAGTTTGCCGGACTCAGTACGAATATGAATTTCGAAGCGGGGGCGACCTTACCGGAGCTGGGACGGATTTCGGATTTTAGCAGCGTCCGGTTTTTTCAGAGGGATGTTGCGATGAAGGCGGAGTCAGAACGTGAGAAGGGCAAAGCCAAGATCAAGGTGAAGCTAAACCGTGTGAATTTGGAGCGGTTAAACGATAAGACAGCGGTTTCCTATGACGATTATCTGGGAGAGGCGGCAGCAGATCGGCGGGTACAGGCGGAGGTCTATCGAACCTACTGGGAAGAGATAAAGGAAGGAACCTACAATGACAATATCGAAAATAAAACAAGACCTCGCTATCGCTATGAGCAGCGGGAGCAGCGGATTAAAACCTTTACTGTAACGACAAACGGAGAAGGCGAAGCGGAACAGGAATTTACACTGCCTAATCGAAGCGATGAGGATTATTATGTGAAGCTGACCTGTACGGACTTTGCCGGACGTACCGTAACCAAAAAGCAGTATTTGTGGACGAATTATTGGCGTTACAGTCCCTATGAGCAAAATAATTATTATTTAGAAGGAACCCGGGACAGCTACGGACTGGATGAGGAGATTTCGGTTTCTCTGCGGCGGGGTACCAAGGTGGTGAAGACGGGAAAAACGCTGTTTGTCACCGCCCAAAGAGGGATTTTAGATTATCATGCAGAGGGAAATACTTATCACGGAACCTTTTCTGCCGAGAATGTTCCTAACGTTTATCTATATGCTTACTATTTTGACGGAGCGTGTTATCAAAGCGGCTATAGCATGTATCATAATCTTCGGTTTGACTATGAAGATAACGGACTGCAGCTAACAGTACAGCCGGATCGGGAGTCGTATCTGCCGGGAGATGCCTGTAACCTGGTGATTTCGGCCGCAGACAAGGACGGAAACCCAAAGCTGGCGGACATTAACATCAGCGTAGTAGATGAGGCATTATTGAAGCTGCAGGATTATGAGGTCCATACGCCGGAGGAACTGTATCGGAGTGTTGCATCCGGAATTTTGGTATCCAAAGCGACCCATAGGACGGCTGCCGGATATAACCATGAAGAGGGCGATACGGCCGGCGGTGGAAGCGCCGGAGCCGCCCTTAAGAATGCGGCTTCTGCGGAGATGGCCGTGGCTGACGCTGCGGAGGATGCCGGAGTGGTTCGCAGTGATTTTCGGGATACAGCCCAGTTTGCGGCGGTGACCACCGATGCGGACGGCAATGCGGTTTATCGGTTCACCCTGCCGGACAACATTACTGCGTGGAGAATCACCCTGACAGGAATCAGCCGGGATCTGCTCGCCGGGAACCTGACCCGGAGCATCTCTGTGAGCCAGCCTATGTTTTTAAACTATACGTTAAATAATACATTCCTGATAGGTGATATTCCTGTTGTTGGAGTAAACGCCTACGGTGATGGACTTGCAAAAGGGGAAAAGGTGATGTTTACTGTCTGGGATGCGGCAAATCCTGCGCAGAAAAGGACGGCTGAGGGAATGGCGTACACCAGATCGGATATTCCTCTTTGGGAAATGACGGCGGCAGGCGACTATAGTCTGATGATTCAGGCTGCAGCGGCGAGCGGAAAAACCGATACGGTAGAGCACCGCTATCGAGTGATTGACGGGCACCGCCGAAAAGAGACTGCCGTTTACAGCGATGCAGTGCCGGGGATGCGGTTTGATGTAAGCCAAACCGGCCTGAGCCAAATTGTCTTTACCGACCGCGGCCGGGGTCAGTATTTAGACCGGCTGCTGGGACTTTGCTATGTAGACGGTGACCGAATCGAAAAGCACGCAGCGGCCCGTGCCGCAGCGGAGCTGGTGGAGGAATACTTCCCGGAGCTAAAATACGAATTTGAGGACGCCTTTGATCCGGCCGCATATCAGAAGGAGGACGGCGGCATTGCAATTCTTCCCTATGCGGAAAGTGATTTGGGATTGACGGTGAAGCTAATACCCCTCCTTGCAAAGGAATGGGAGCCCGGAAGACTGCGGGACTATCTCTATGAACAGTACGAGAGCGAAGATAATAGTAAAACAAAAGCGCTCTACGGTCTGGCCATGCTGGAGGAACCGGTTTTAGACGACTTAGAGGCGTATATGGGCCTTGCGGATATGTCGGCTGAGGATGCGGTTTATTTGGCGCTTGCCTACATGGCGCTGGGAGATACCGAAACCGCATCGGTGATTTATGACAGATATTTGTCGGATCAACTGGAATATGCAGAGCCGTATTGCCTGGTAAACGCAGGAACGAATCGAGATGATGTTTTAGAGCTTACTTCGGCAGCGGCACAGCTTGCAGCTCGGCTGGGAAAGCCGGAGCATGAGGGAATGTATCGGTATTGCGTGCAGAATCATCCGGAGGATGTTCTGATTGGACTGGAGCAGGTTGCCTATATCCGACAGGAGCTTGCAAATAAAACGCCGGAGAGCGGAGCGGTGACCTATCGGTATCTTGACGAAACCTATACCAAGGAACTGTCCGGCGGCAGCTTTGTGCTTAAGATTCCGAATCAAAACATAGGCGGGCTGGAGATTCTGGAGGTGAACGGAGATGTGGGCGTAGTGTCCTGTCAGGAGCGGCCCTTGGATGCCGAAACCGAGCAGGATCAGCGGATTACCGTCAAGCGCCGGTATTATAAGGTGGGCAGTGACGAGAGCAGCACCCATTTTCGGCAGGGTGACTTGGTGCGGGTTAACCTTTGGATTGACTACAGCGATATGGCGATGGACGGCTCTTACACGGTGACGGATTATCTGCCGGCAGGACTTGCCTATGTGGACGGTTCAGCCAAGATGGACGAAAAAGAAACCGGGGACTTTGGCCGGGGTTATCTGCGGTATTGCAGCATAGACGGACAAAAGGTGCAGTTTTATGATTGGAACTGCCGTTTCTATACGGGCAGGCTCTATTATTACTATGCAAGGGTGATCAGTCCGGGCACGTTTACGGCCGAAGGAACGCTGGTACAGAGCCTGACGGCAAAGGATAGTCTGACTTGGGGTGAAAATACGCTTTGGCCTCTTGAGTAATAGGGAAAAGGG
>CATVQN010000071.1 GCA_958346135.1 uncultured Eubacteriales bacterium
AGCTTACGATTCGTTGGGAGGAAATGCAGCAAACGCAGTATTTTGATATTAAGACGGATATTTGAGAAAGAGAAGGACTGTAGCCAACTAATTGGCTGCAGTCCTCTTTTCGATGAAACAAAACTAATCTTTTTTTATTTCGATGCTATAGAATACCGGAAAATGCTGCATAATAAAAGAGAAGGTTTACGATGCGCTGCAACAGCTTGTCGCCGCCCGGATGAAGAATATGATATGGATGTCGGCAAAAAAGTGCGGAAAACGGCGGGGCCTTAATAGTAAAGCGCAGCGGAAAGGAGTAGGAGCATGACGGAGATTCATGGAACAGGCGTTTCCGGCGGGATTGCAATGGGAAAAATTCGCTTTTATCAGCGTGAGAAAATCAGCGTAAAGCGCAGGAGAGTGTCGGATACCGATGCGGAGCTTAAACGGCTTTCGGCGGCGAAGGCGGACGTTTTGGCACAGCTGGATATGTTGTATCAAAAGGCACTCAAGGAGGTAGGAGATACCAATGCACAAATTTTTGATATTCACAAAATGATGCTGGAGGATCAGGATTATAACGATGCAATCGAAACTTTTATTCGGGTACAGAGCCTGAATGCGGAGTATGCGGTGGCGCTGACTTCGGATAATTTTTCTGAGATGTTTTCCTCTATGGAAGATGAATATATGCGAAGCCGCGCGGCCGACGTTAAGGATATATCGAATCGGCTGATTGCCAATCTTACCGATAAGGCAGGCGGCGGCTGCCAATTAGAGGATCAGACCATTTTATGCGCAGACGACCTCGCACCGTCTGAAACCGTGCAGATCGACAAGTCCAAGGTGTTTGCATTTTGTATGTCCCGCGGTTCAGTCAACTCCCATACAGCCATTTTGGCCAGAACCATGAACATTCCCGCAGTGATTGCGCTGGGGGATAGTTTGGCAGCGGAATATGACGGCTGTGACGCCATTGTAGACGGTGATACAGGTATGGTTTACATTCAGCCAAGCGAGCAAATAAGAGCTGAGATGATGGAAAAACGCAAGGCAGAGCAGCGGAAAAAAGAACTGCTTCAAAATCTGAAGGGAAAGGAGAATGTGACCAGGGACGGGAAAAGAATCAATGTCTATGCAAACATTGGAGGGCTTCGCGATATGGGGGCGGTACTTGCCAATGACGCCGGAGGAATCGGTCTGTTCCGGAGTGAATTTCTGTATCTGGAGGGCTGTGATTATCCGGATGAGGAAACACAGTTTCAGTGCTATAAAAAGGTACTGGAGCGGATGTCGGGAAAGCGGGTGATTATTCGGACGCTGGATATTGGAGCTGATAAACAAATCGACTATTTCAACCTAAAAAAAGAAGAAAACCCGGCGCTTGGTCTGCGTGCAATCCGCATCTGCCTGACACGCCCTGAGGTTTTTCGGGTACAGCTTCGGGCGCTGTATCGGGCATCGGCCTATGGTTCTTTGGGCATCATGTTTCCCATGATTACCTCGGTTGAGGAAATTACAGAAATCAAGCAGATGATTCAGAAGGTCAAGCAGGAGCTTGACGATGAGAAAATTCCGTTTCGTGATGATGTGGAAATCGGCATCATGATTGAAACGCCGGCTGCCGTCATGATTAGTGACTTGCTTGCCAAAGAGGTGGATTTTTTCAGCATTGGGACCAATGATTTAACACAGTATACCCTTGCGGCAGACCGCCAGAATCCGGAGCTGGACAGGTTCTGTAATCCGCACCACAAGGCTGTGCTTCGAATGATTAAGATGGCGGCAGACAATGCCCATAGCTGCGGCGCATGGATAGGAATTTGCGGTGAGCTGGGCGGGGATCTGAGCCTGACCGAGCTCTTTCTGGCAATGGGAATTGACGAGCTTTCGGTGTCGCCGAGTCCGGTTCTCTCCCTGCGCGAAAAAATCCGAAATACGCAGATTGAGGATCAGCAGGCACTTTTGAAACAGTTCCTATCATAAAAATCTGTGTCAGGATTTAGAGGGAAGTGTCCCAATATATTTTTTATAGGTTCGAGAAAAGTAGGACATATTTTCAAACCCGCAGGAAACGGCGGCAGCGGAAACGCTGCTGCCGTTTTCAATGAGCCGCTTGGCTTCCTTGCAGCGAATGATGTTAAGATGTTCAAAGATGGTCTGGCTGGAAAATTTCTTAAAATCGTGAGCCAGATGATATTTGCTGACCCCTACATGCCCTGCAATCTCATCCAGAGACAGCTTTTGAGAAAAATTCTGCCGGATATACCGTATGGTTTCCTTCACTCGCTCTGCAGAATCACTGTGCCGGTCATTGACAGGGCTTTCCTCTTCCGCATAGTCGCGGTACAGCGCAAGCAGCAGACCCAAAACCGCATGGCGAATCCGAATTACACGCTCCCGGCCTGTGTCGGAAAAGGCGGCAATCACCGTTTCATAATCCCGGTATACCGACGCATTTCGAATTGGGCTACGAAAACGAATTGCTTCTGTCGGAACGCCGTTTTCCCGGCAAAAATCTTGGTCGATGATACAGCAATAATATTGCACGAAAGGGTCCCCGGTGATTTTATGCAGCATATAGGAGTTGACAATAAAAATATCTCCTTTGGTGAAGGGATAGTGGTTTGCGTCACATATGACATGACCGTTTCCGTGGATACAGCAAAGTATTTCAATGTTGGCGTGCCAGTTGGGAAGAAAGGGGTCTTTATCTTCCACACGATCCAGGTGGAAGATAAAGGGCAGAGCCGGATCGTCAATCACATGAGACTCAAAAATCTGAGATGGCATATTATTCCCTCCAATCCGCAATATTGTGTTATAAGTGAACAAAAAAAGATATTGTGCTAGCGTTTGGTATATTGTATCATAAGGACATAAAAGAATCAACCATCAATTCAAAAAACTCTTTTTCACAATAAAGAGTTAAAAGGAGAATACTATGAATCGTGTGAAAATTGCGCTCATCGGTGCGGGGAACATTGCGAATACGCATATCGAAGCCTATCAGCAGGTGGAGGATGCAGAGGTTTATGCTATCTGTGACATCAATCCCCAGCGGCTTGCGGAGACGGCAGACCATTTTGGAATCGAAAGAAGATATACGGATGTGGACACCATGCTGGCAGAGCTTCCGGAGTTGGATGCAGCGGATGTATGTGTGTGGAACTGCAATCATGCGGAGTGTGCAATCAAGGCATTAAACGCCGGCCTGCATGTGCTGTGCGAAAAGCCTATGGCCTATAACACCGAGGAGGCCGTTTGGATGAATGAGGCGGCCAAAAAGAACAACAAGCTTTTGATGATCGGATTTGTTATGCGCTTTTCGGACGATGCCCAAATTGCCAAGGACTTTATTGATCAAGGCTATCTCGGGGATGTCTACTATGCAAAGGCACAGTATGTGCGGCGCCATGGCAATCCCGGCGGCTGGTTTGCAGACAAGGCTCGTTCCGGCGGTGGCCCGGTGATTGATTTGGGTGTGCATGTGATTGATCTTATACGTTATTTGATGGGAAATCCCAAGCCTATTTCGGTTTATGCGGCTGCTTTTGATAACATCGGCAAACGGGATTATTTGAAAACCGCGGTGGGTTGGATTCCTCGGGATGCGAAGCCGGAGGATCCCTGTACGGTGGAGGATTTTGGAAGTGCGCTTATCCGATATGAAAACGGCGCTGTAACGCAGCTGGAAACTGCCTATAGCTTTAACGGCGAGAATATAGAAAAGCGTCAGCTGTTTGGAACCAAGGCGGGAATTGACCTTTCGGACGGCGTTAAAATTTACGGAGAATATAACAATTTTCTGGCAGATATTGATGTAAAAACCAAAAACTACAAGGGCGCA
Source organism: uncultured Eubacteriales bacterium (assembly GCA_958346135.1). Classification (GTDB taxonomy): domain Bacteria; phylum Bacillota; class Clostridia; order Monoglobales; family Monoglobaceae; genus Ructibacterium. The sequence goes on from CATVQN010000071.1 coordinate 3,833, forward strand.
TCCTCTGCGTTTGTATCCGAGATGCGGCATTTCGTAGACTGTGTGAAAAACGGCACCGAATGTATGGCCAAGGCGGAGGACGGCATTGAGGTAATGCGGATTTTAGACGCCATTTATGAATCCGCACGGACCGGTCACGAGATTATTTTATAGGAGTGATAACAAATGAAGATTTCAGTGAGTTCCTATTCCTTTTCCCAGTATATCAGGCAGGGGAAGATGAGCCAGCGGGATTGCGTTGCAAAGGCAAAAGAGATGGGTTTTGACGCCATTGAATTTACGGAGATAGACGGAACTCCGGATTTTGCACAACAGCTGGAAAATGCAGAGAAAATCAGGAAAGAGGCAGATCGGGTGGGGATTCCTATTTGTGCCTATGCTGTCTCGGCCTGTTTGTATCAGGAGACGAAAGAGGCATCGGATGCCCAGGTGGAACAGCTGAAACACCAGCTGGAAATTGCAAAGGTGCTGGGCGCCAAGGTTATGCGTCATGATGTTTGTTATCAGCTTGGAAAGACGGGAAATTCCCGCAGCTTTGACCTGATGCTGCCCACCATTGCGGAGAATGCCAGACGGGTGACGGAATATGCCAAGACACTGGGCATTCAAACCTGTACGGAGAACCACGGAATGATTGCGCAGGACAGCGACCGTGTTGAGAGACTTTTTAACGCAGTAAACCATGACAATTATGGCCTTTTGGTGGATATGGGGAACTTTGTCTGTGCTGACGAAAACCCCGTAACGGCCGTGTCCAGAGTGGCTCCCTATGCTATTCATGCTCATGCAAAGGACATGATTTTGTCTATGACGAAGGAAGGCGACGCGTCGTTTCTCACCCGCGGCGGAAGATATTGCAGAGGCTGTGTCATTGGTGAGGGCGATGTTCCGGTGCAGCAATGTTTGCGTATTTTAAAGGCGGCCGGATATGACGGCTATGTATCCATTGAGTATGAGGGAGAAGAGGATTGCATTGCGGGAATCGGCCGTGGGCTGCAAAATTTAAGGCGTTTTCTGCATGAACTTTCGGTATAATTCGGCAATACCAAAAAACACGAGGCACTTAAACTGCCCCGTGTTTTTTTGCACCAAATAATGGAAAAATATCTTTCCAACAGGAAAGTGCACTTGACGAATCTAAAAAAGTAGTTTAAAATAAAAGTAGTTTTTTGTCAGAAAATGCAGAATACGGTACAAAAATCGGCACAGTCAAAAGAAATGTTAAATTTTTCCAAATTTTTTCTTAAAATCTATTGACAAATATTGGAAATTAAGTTTATAATCTAGGTGTTCGTGGTACAAAATTATGAATTTAACAAAGGAGTGCAAAAAATGCAGGAAAAAGGAAACACAAAAATTCGGGTTATGATTGCTGACGATAACAGAGAATATGTAGAGGTTTTATGCGATTATTTGAAGCAGCAGCAGAATATTGAGGTAGTGGGCTGTGCCTATGATGGTTTAGAGGCTATCAATATGCTGCGGATGACAAATCCGGATATTTTAATTTTGGACATGGTGATGCCGAATCTGGACGGTATCGGCGTTTTAGAACGGATGCAGAGTATACGACTTACTAAGATGCCGAAGGTTTTGGTCATCAGCGCAGTACTTAATGACAGCATTGCGGCCAAGACGATCGCATTGGGGGCGGAGTATTTTATGCTAAAGCCGATTGATTTTGATGTGCTGTCCAGCCGCATTGCGATGTTTGCCCAAGAGGAGGAGCGGAGAATTACAGAGTTTCGGCCGGAGCTCCGTCCCGCAGTTAAGAAGAAGTCCGATGATATGGAGACCATGGTTACCGAAATCATCCATGAAATCGGAATTCCCGCCCATATCAAGGGCTATCAGTATCTGCGTCATGCCATTATGATGGTAGTGCAGGATTTGGATATTATCAATTCCATTACCAAAGAGCTGTATCCGACGGTGGCAAAGGAGTTTAACACCACTCCGAGCCGGGTGGAGCGTGCGATCCGGCATGCCATTGAAGTGGCTTGGGATCGCGGAGATACCGAAGTGTTGAACTCTTTCTTTGGATACACGATTGCAAACTCAAAGGGAAAGCCCACAAATTCTGAGTTTATTGCCATGATTGCTGACCGGTTGCGGTTGCAAATGAAAAATGCCTCCTGAGTTTTATAAAGCGCTGGCGTCCGGAATTTGCTAAGGCAAGGATTACCTTGTTCTTGCTCCCGGACGGCAGCTCAAAAACAGAACTCCCGCATCAGGTGTGCGGGAGTTCTGTTTTTGAGGAGATGAATTTTTTTCGAAATTGCTTTGGCGGGATTTTTTTAAACAGCTTGAACTGCTGGATAAAATAGCTGCTGCTGGAAAATCCGGTCTGCATGGCAATGTCGGTGATGCTGAGGTCCGAGGTAACCAGCAGAATTTCCGATTTGGTAATCCGGATGTAATTCAGGTATTCCCGGAAATTCTGACGGGTTACCTGTTTGAACATCCGGGAAAAGTAGCTATAGCTCATGTGACATAAATCCGCCATCTGTGAGGCTGTGATATTCTGGTCATAGTATTTGTCCACATAGTCAAGAACCACCTTGAACTGTTCCCACAG
>CATVQN010000072.1 GCA_958346135.1 uncultured Eubacteriales bacterium
TCTGAAAAAAGGGTTGACATTTAGCAGGCGGCGTGATAAAATAATACAGATTTTCCTATCGTTGCAGAATTGCTGCAGAAAACGGCGGTCATCGGCTGCCGTAAATGAAAAATACGGAATGAGAATCATTTAATTTACTTCATTATATGATAGCTAAGGAGGGGTAGCAATGCTGAGAACTTACCAGCCTAAAAAGAGACATCGCGCAAAGGAACACGGCTTTCGGAAGAGAATGAGCACCAAGAACGGCCGCAAGGTTTTGGCGAGAAGAAGACTGAAGGGCAGAAAGAAGCTGTCTGCATAAAGAAATTTTGCAGGCATTGCCAAGGCCGGGGAGACCAAAGCCGGATCTTCCCTGTGCCGCAGCGTTCCGGCGGCAGTGCTGCCGGACGCTTTGTCAGAGCGGCCTGCGGAATATCGGAAAACTGAATAGAGCAGGTTTTTCGACAGTCTAAGGCGCCGCAGGCGTCTTTTTGTCTATTTGCCCCTGCGGGAGGACAGGACATTATTATGAAAATCATAAGTTTGGATCAAAACAGGCAGTTTCAGCGGCTCTACCGCCGCGGAAAGTCGGCGGTGACTCCTACCATGGTGGTTTATGCCGCTCCCAACCGGGTTCAGAAAATTCGGCTGGGGATCACTGCCGGCAAAAAGGTGGGCGGCGCAGTTTCCCGCAATCGGGCAAAGCGCCGGATTCGAGAGCTGTTCAGAATATCCCAGAGCCGGCTTCGTTGCGGTTTTGACTTTTGCATTGTGGCTCGAAGCTATACGGTGCGGGCATCCCATGCAAAGTTGGAGCGGGATTTTTATACGGCCATGGAGAAACTGGAGGTATGGGCGGATGAAACGGTGTCTGATTAAGCTGATTCGGTTTTATCAGCGGCAGATTTCACCGCGAAAGCGTCCCTGCTGCAGGTTTTACCCCAGCTGTTCGCAGTATGCTGTTTTGGCAATTGAAAAATACGGGGTGTTTCGGGGTTCCATCAAGGCGATTTTGAGAATCCTTCGCTGTAACCCGCTGTTTCGGGGCGGAATTGATTTCCCCTAAAGTCCCGTGCGTTCGTATTTAAAATAACATCGAGAAAGAGTGAGATACAAGAGGAGGGACGCAAGTGTCCTATATCATGCTGGCCTTGGGCTGGATACTGAAATTATGCAGCCTGCTGACGGGAAATTACGGTATTGCAATTATTCTGTTTACCATTTTGATTAAGGCGGTATTACTGCCCATGATGATAAAACAGCAGAAATCCATGGCGATGACTCAAAAGTTGCAGCCGCTTTTGAACGAACTGCAGCAAAAATACGCCAATGACAAAGAAAAACTCAACGCCGAGACCATGAAGCTCTATCAGAAATACAAGGTGAATCCCATGAGCGGTTGTCTGCCCATGCTGATTCAGCTCCCGATACTGATGGCGCTTTACTGGGTGGTGAAAAAGCCGGTAGTCTACCTGATGGGCTTTGGAGAGGACGAGGTATGGCGGATTGTCAGTGCCGTTTTGGACTGGAGTGATTCCCATCCGGGCGGTCTGGAGCAGTTCTATACTGCGCTTGGCATTGACAGTATGGAGAAGCTGACCGACTCCGGTTACCGGATGTTTGGAATGTACGAAATCCAGATTGCGGAGTTTATCAATTCCCACCGGGATATTATGAACAGCCAGTGGATTGTGGAAACCGGAAAGAATTACGATGTGCTGAACTTTAACTTCATCGGCCTGGATCTCTCGCAGACGCCGAACCTGAGCGCATTTTTTGGATTGTTTGTAGGCCGGGTGAGCCAGCTGAGCCTTCAGACGATTCTGCTGTGGATTATTCCGCTGCTGTCCGGACTCAGTTCTCTGGCGGCATCAAAGCTCAGCGAGAAGATGCAGCCGCAGTCGGCGCCGCAGCGTGACAAAAACGGTGAGGAGCAGCCCAACCCCATGAAGTCCATGATGCTCTTTATGCCGTTGATTTCCGCATGGTTTGCTTTTACGCTTCCGGCGGCAATCGGTCTTTACTGGATTGTGAGCAACATTTTGCAGTTGGTGCAGCAGTATGTTTTGATGAAAGTTGTAAAAGTGGATTTAACCGATGAACAAATCGAAGGGGAGATCGTCAATGTTAAGAAAAATCGAAAAAAACGCAAAAAGTAAGGAAGAGGCACTGGAAAAAGCGGCGCAGGAGCTTGGCGTTCCGGTCAGTGAGCTGTCTTATAAGGTAGAGCGGGAGGTCGGCAAGGGTCTTATGGGTCTTCTGCTGGGCAAGGAGGTCATTATCTCCGCTTGGGTTACCAAGGAAGCCGAGGAGGAAGAAAAGCGGCTTCGCCAAATTGCCGAAAAACGTGCAGAATCCGAAAAACTGGCGCAGGCCAAGGCCGGCGGCGGGGTAAACCCCTATGCTCCCAAGGAGGAACCGGCGTTTTTGGATCATGTGGGTGTCGAGGGCCGACAAAAGAAAAAGCCGGCGGCAAAGCCTGCTTTAAAGACCCAGCCCGTAAAAGAGGACACGGCCGCAGCGGCTGTTTCCACAGAGATAGCGCCGGAGCCGGAGGAAAAAACGCCGGAATCCGCTGAGAAAAAGGCTCCCAAGGAGGGCGGAAGAAAACGCCATGCGGTCACCGAGCAGTCCCTAAAGGATGCCCAGTATTTTGTAACCGAGCTGGTGCATAAGATGGGGCTTTCCGATGCGGTGGCGGAAACCGTCAACGGCGGCGAGTCGGTAGATGTGCAGGTATCCGGTTCCAGAATGGGGCTTTTAATCGGAAAACGGGGCGATACCTTAGATGCGGTACAGTATCTTACCAGTTTGTATGTGAACAAGGAGAAAAATTCCTATATTAAAGTCAATGTCGATACCGAGGGTTACCGGGCAAAGCGTGAGGAAACGCTGGTGAAGCTTGCAAAAGGGTTGGAGCGCCGTGTCATTCGGGAGAGGAGAGCGGTTTCGCTGGAGCCGATGTCTCCCAACGAGCGGCGCATCATTCATGCGACCCTGCAAAACAGTACGAAAGTAAAAACCTATAGTGTCGGAGAGGAACCCCACCGAAAGGTCACCGTTGCTCCCATTGACGAGCAATAGTTTTTACCAAACGAAACCGCAGAGTCAGCCGCAGTTCTTCCAAAAGAGTTGCGGCTGTTTGCTTTTTGTACAGGAGGGAGAACATGAGTTACCGCTATTTTGAGAATCGAGACTGCGAATATTATCCCTGTCACAGCCTGGATGCCATAAACTGTCTTTTTTGCTTTTGTCCATTGTATTTCGCCGATGACTGCGGCGGAAACTTTATCATGATAGAGGGCAAGGATAAAAAAGCGGTCAAGGATTGCAGCGGCTGTTGTATACCCCATCTGCCGTCAGGGTATGACTATGTTATGAAGCATTTGGAAAACCAAACCCGCTCCGAAACCCAGAGGCAGTATTACGGCGAGGAGTGGCTGTAGATACCGAAGCGAAAGACGGTGTGATTACATAAAAAAGGAATGAGCAAAATGAATCTGGAAGAAATCATTGGATTGGATCAGCAATATTACATGAATACCTTTGGCCCCAGAGTGCCGGTGTGCTTTGAGCGGGGCGAGGGAATTACCCTGATCGATACAGAGGGAAAGCAATATAAGGACTTCTTTGCAGGGATCGCAGTCAATTGTCTGGGCTACGGCCATCCTCGGCTGGTGCGGGAGCTGCAGGAGCAGGTGGCAAGGCTGACCCATACCTCTAGCGTATATTATGTGGAAAACCAGGCAAAACTGGCCAAGCTACTGGTGGAGAACAGCTGCGGTGATCGGGCGTTTTTTGCCAGTACCGGCGCCGAGGCCAACGAGGGTGCAATTAAGCTTGCCAAGAAATATTTTTATGAACAGGGAAAACCCGAAAAGCACGAAATTATTACCCTTAGAAATTCTTTCCACGGAAGAACCCTGGCCACCGTGGCAGCCACAGGCCAAGAGAAGTATCAAAAACCCTACCGTCCCATGCTGGAGAAGTTCATCCATGTGGATGCGGGCGATTACGGACAGTTAGAGCGTGCAGTGAATGCCAATACGGCGGCTATTATGATTGAGCTGATTCAGGGGGAGAGCGGCGTGCTGCCGCTGGAGCAGGAGTATGTGAATGCCATTGCCGCCATCTGCAAAGAGCGGGATATTTTGCTGATTGTGGACGAGGTGCAAACCGGAATCGGCCGGACGGGAAAGCTGTTTGCCTATGAGTGGTACGGCATTGAACCGGATATTGTCACTATGGCCAAGGGATTGGGAGGCGGCGTCCCCATTGGCGCCCTTGTGGCAAAGGAGTCGGTGGCCAAGGCATTTTCTCCCGGTGACCACGGTACTACCTTCGGCGGAAATCCTCTGTCCACCCGTGCCGGATTGGTGGTGTTGGATGAATTGCTAAACGTCGGCCTCTTGGAGCATGCCCGCAGTATGGGAGATTATTTGAAAGGGTCTTTGAAGGTGCTTGTCGAAAGGCGAAGGGAGATCGCCTGTGTGCGGGGTAAGGGACTGATGCTGGGCGTGGTCTTTCATGAAGAAATCGCCAAAAAGATAGGCAGCGCTATGCTGGAAAAAGGCTTTTTGGTCGGAGTGGTCGGAACCCGTGTGCTGCGGCTTGTGCCGCCGTTGGTTTTGACAAAGCAGGATATTGATGAATTTACGGCGGCGCTGGAAACGGTGCTGACAGAAGCAGAAAAAGGAAAGGCGGAATAAGTATGAAACATTTTATCAGTATACACGATATTACACAGGAGGAATTTCACGGTTTGATGGATCTTGCGGTCAAGCTGAAAAAGGAGACGAAGGCCGGGATCCCGCATCCGATTCTAAAGGGAAAGACTTTGGGGATGATTTTCACCAAGTCCTCTACCAGAACCAGAATTTCTTTTGAGGTGGGAATGTACCAGCTGGGAGGGCACCCCCTGTTTTTAAATGCCAATGATATGCAGCTGGGCAGAGGAGAGAGCATTTATGATACGGCGAATGTTATGAGCCGTTTTGTGGACGGAATCATGATCCGTACCTTTGCCCATCAGGATGTGCTGGATCTGGCAAAATACGGCACGGTTCCGGTCATTAACGCGCTGACCGATTATCTGCATCCCTGTCAGGCCATGGCAGATTTGATGACGGTCTATGAACACAAGGGAAAGCTGGAGGGCTTGAAGCTTGCCTATGTGGGTGACGGAAACAATGTGGCACATTCTCTGCTCTATGCCTGTGCCAAGGCGGGTATGGATATGTCGGTGGCAACGCCGAAGGGCTATGCCTGTGCCGATGAGGTTGTGGAAAATGCGAAAGCGGACGGTAAGGCTACCGGCTCTAAGATTGTGATTACCAATGATCCGGAGGAGGCAGTCTCCGGTGCCGATGTAATCTGCACCGATACCTGGGTCAGCATGGGTCAGGAGGCGGAGAAGGCGGAGCGTGTCAAGATATTTAAGGACTATCAGGTCAATGCTGAACTGTTTGGCAAGGCCAAGGAGGACAGTGTGTTTATTCACTGTCTGCCGGCCTACCGGGGCTATGAGGTGACGGAGGATGTGATTGACGGCCCTCGCTCCATCATTTTTGACGAGGCGGAAAACCGCCTCCATGCGCAAAAGGCAATTTTGGCAACGCTGATGGCTGACTGAGAAACCAGAGAAGAAGGGGCATAACCAAGATGGAAAGCTTATATGCATTTGAAGTAAAACACGCAACTGAAGAGGATATTCCGGCAATTCATAAGATTACCAAGGACGCATTCTTAAAATACTGTGAGATGGCGGGACTGGATTACGATATTGAAGCACTCAATGAGACCTATGAGGACATTCGCCGGGACATTCGGGAAAAAAATGTCTTTGTGGTACGCATTGATGAAGAGCCAGTGGGTACGGTTCGTGTAGAGCTGCTGCCGGGGGACGAGGCGTACCTCAGCCGATTCGGCGTGGCCAGTCATCATCGAAACAACGGTATCGGCAAGATTTTGATGAATGTGGTGGATAAGGTGATGCAGGAGAATCATGTTAAGATTCTGCGATTGCATACGGCCGCAAAGGTAGCAGCATTGATTCGGTTTTATTACGGCCGAGGCTTTTATATTGCCAGTGTGGAGAATAGCCGGGGCTATCCCAGAGCAGAATTGATTAAGGAGTATCATTAGGAGCGGCAGATGCCGACGCAATAAAAGCGGCAGCTGAGCGTGAGAAAATGCCGGAGGCTGCTGACAGAAAGGAAGAAACCAATGAAGATAAAAGAATTGTTTACTGGATCCCCGCAGGATCAGGATAGAGTTTGTATCAACGGCTGGGTGCGCACGGTTCGGATTTCCAAGAACTTTGGATTTATTGAACTGAACGACGGTTCCTATTTTAAGAACCTACAGGTTGTGATTGAAGCAGAACGGCTGGAGAAGGTTGCGGAGCTGTCC
>CATVQN010000073.1 GCA_958346135.1 uncultured Eubacteriales bacterium
GGAAATGAAATTTAAAAGATTGAAAGGAAGGTTATTATGGCAAAGGTAATCCCGTTTCGAGGACTCCGCTATAACACCGATAAGTTTAACGACTTAGATACTGTAACTGCACCGCCGTATGATATTATCTCTCCGGCGCAGAAGCAGGAGCTCTATAATAAAGATGAATATAATGTGGTGCGATTGGATTTCGGTATGGATTTTATCAGCGATGACGAAAAATCTAACCGCTATACCAGAAGCGCCGCATATCTGGAGAAATGGATTCAGGATCGGCAGCTGATTTTTGAAGAGAAGCCGGCATTTTATATCTATGAACAGATTTTTTCGCTGGGTTCCGAAAAGCCATCCCATTCGTTAAAGGGGATCATCGGGCTGGTACAGCTGGAGGAATTTTCAAAGAAAATCGTACTTCCTCACGAGGAGACCATCACATCGGCCAAGCAGGATCGGTTAAAGCTGATGGAGGCCACCGGATCCAATCTCAGTCAGGTCTATTCCCTGTACATGGACGAGGATAAGGAGATCGGCGGTTTGATTGAGAGCTACAGTGACCGGGAGCCGGATCTGAGTTTTGTCTCAGATGAGAATATTACGCAGAATATCTGGATCATTACCGAGGAAGCGGTGAATACCCATATCAGTGACCTGTTTCGGGATAAGCAGGTATTTATTGCCGACGGCCATCACCGCTATGAAACAGCGCTGAACTATCGCAGAGAGCGGCACGCCCAGGACGGCACTGAAGAGGGAACCATGTCATACGACTATGTGATGATGATGCTGGTGTCCATGAGCGACGGTGGATTGTTTGTGTTCCCGACCCACCGGATGATTCGGGGGCTTGAGAATTTTGACGAGGTTTTGCTGGTGGGCTTTTTGACCGAGGAGTTCACGGTGTCAAAAATTTACTTCACCGAGGGCGATTATGCAACGATTATTTCGGAGCGTCTGGCCAATACGGTGGACGAAACACTGTTTGGGCTCTATACCGGTCAGAATTATTACTATCTTTTAAAGCTGAAGAATACCAAGGCAATTGACCATGCGATAGAGAATAAGTCGGATGCTTATAAGCATTTGGATGTGACAATTTTACATAAACTGATTCTGGAAAAATATCTGGGAATCGATGAGGAAAATATGCGCAGCCAGAAGAATCTGGTTTATACCCGGGACGCCCGGGAGGCCGTGAAAGCAGTGAAAAACGGTGAATTTGACTGTGTGTTTTTCATCAATCCCCCCAAGGTGGCGGAGATCAAAGCGGTAGCACAGGCAAACGAGAAGATGCCGCAGAAATCCACCTACTTTTGGCCAAAGCTTGTCACCGGAATTGTGATGAACAAGTTTGAGGATTGATTTTCTTGAATACAAGGCGGAGGCTTTTCCCTTCGTGAGTGCTGAAAGGATGGAAGAAACAGATGAAAATTGGAATCATGGGATTTGGCGTTGTCGGCAGCGGTGTAGGTGAGATTATTGCCAATTCTCCGGACGGACTGAAAAAGCGGAGCGGTGAGGTTATTGAGGTTGCGAAGATTTTGGATCTCCGGGATTTTCCGGACAGCTCCTATCATTGCTTTACCAAGGACTTTAATGATATTCTCGCCGATGACGAAATCGGCGTGGTTGCCGAAGTCATGGGCGGGGTGAATCCTGCGTACACCTTTACCAAGCAGCTTTTAACCGCGGGAAAGAGCGTGGTGACCTCTAATAAAGAGCTGGTGGCCAAGCATGGCACCGAGCTTTTGCAAATTGCGAAGGAACACCAGGTAAGCTATCTTTTTGAGGCCAGTGTCGGCGGCGGTATTCCGATTATCCGTCCTCTCTACTCCAGCCTTTCGGCCAATGAGTTGACCGACGTGTTCGGGATCTTAAACGGTACCACCAACTATATTCTCACCCAGATGATTAAAGAGGGCGAGAGCTTTGAAACCGCCTTAAAGGGCGCGCAGGAAAAGGGCTATGCGGAAAAGGATCCTACGGCCGATGTGGAAGGTCATGATACCTGTCGGAAAACGGCAATTTTAGCTTCGCTGGCCTTTGGAAAATATGTGGACAGCGAAGAGATTGAAACCGAAGGTATTACGAAAATTACCTTAGCAGATGTTGCTTATGCCGAAGCGCTGGGCGGCGTGATCAAGCTGATCGGGATGGCGTCAAAACAGGACGGCGGTGTTTATGCCCGGGTATGTCCGGCAATTTTGAAGAAGGACAATCCCCTTGCGGGAATTGACGGGGTATTTAATGGTATCATGGTCAAGGGCGATGCCATCGGCGATGTGATGTTCTATGGCCGGGGTGCCGGTTCTCTGCCGACGGCCAGTGCAGTGGTTTCGGATATTATTGACGCAGTCAAGCATAAGGGGAAGCACATTGCTCTGGGTTGGACAGAGGGCGAGCCGGGCTATTTGAAGGATGCGTCAAAGCAGCGGTTTTCATTCTATGTCCGCATGACCGGCAATGCCAAGGACGTTTCCGGAGCGGGATATCGAATCTTGACCTTAGACGGATCGGAATACCAAAATGAATTTGCGGTACTGACCCCGGAGATGGATGAAGCGGAGCTTGCGGCATTTATGGATTCTCTGGGTGCAGAGCACGAAATATTAGGAATCTTAAGGCTGGTGGCGGAATAATGGTAAAAGTAAAAGTACCCGCAACCAGCGCCAACCTGGGCCCCGGTTTTGACAGTATGGGCCTGGCGCTCAGCTTATATAATTATGTGACTGCGGAGGAGACCGACGGTGGACTGGTCATTGACATTTTGGATGACTCCAAAAAGTTTCTGGCTGCTGATGAGAGGAACCTGGTCTACACGTCTATGAAGGCGGTTTTTGATAAGGTGGGTTATCCCTGCAAGGGGCTTCACCTGACTTTGGAGAACAATATTAAGGTGACCCGTGGCCTTGGCAGCAGCAGCGCCGGAATTGTCTCCGGTCTGCTTGCGGCCAACGAGATGTCGGGTAACCAGCTTTCTATGGATACCCTGCTCTATATGGCCACCGAAATCGAGGGGCACGGCGATAATGTGACCCCGGCGCTTCTGGGCGGGTTTACGGTGACGGTAAAGCACAATAACCGGATTCAATATGTACGCAGTGATATTAAAGACGATCTGCGGTTTGCGGCATTGATCCCGGATTTCTTTTTGCAGACCAAAAAAGCACGGGGGATTCTTCCTCGTTCGGTGTCCATGCGTGATGCGATTTATAATACCGGTCACAGTGCGTTGCTTGCAGCCAGTATCATGACCGGAAAATATGAGAATATCCGTACTGCGGTGGGAGACAAGCTCCATCAGCGGTATCGGAAACGGTTGATTCCCAAGATGGACGAGATGTTTCGCACCTGCTACGCTAACGATGCGCTGGGGGTATATTTAAGCGGAGCGGGACCGACCATTGTGGCGATTGTCCACCGGGACAATCAAACCTTTGAAGAGGAGATGCGCCAGGTGCTCAGCCAGCGGCTGCACGGCTGGAGCCTGTATATGCTTGAGGCGGATAATCAAGGCGCCGTAGTCTGCGAATCCGACCAAAGATAGGGCGGCTTGATTTGGACTTAGATTCAGAAAATGGAGGGATAAGAAATGGCACTTATCGTACAAAAATTCGGCGGCAGTTCAGTTGCCGATGCAGAGAGGGTAATGAACGTTGCAAGGCGGGTGGTAGAGACCGTGCAGGAGGGCAACCGGGTTGTGGTTGTGGTTTCTGCGCAGGGTGATACCACTGACGACCTGATTGAAAAAGCAAACGAAATCAATCCCGAGGGGTCTAAAAGAGAGATGGATATGCTGCTGTCCAGCGGCGAACAAATTTCCATTGCGCTGCTGGCCATGGCGATTGAGAAGCTGAAGTGTTCGGTAATTTCTCTGACCGGATGGCAGGCAGGCTTCATGACCAACGCCACCTCCGGCAATGCCAGAATCGGAAAAATCAACACCGAGCGGATTATGGCAGAGCTGGATAAGAACAGCGTAGTTGTGGTTGCGGGCTTCCAGGGACTGAATAAATACGATGATATTACAACCCTGGGGCGGGGCGGCAGCGATACCTCTGCGGTGGCACTTGCGGCGGCGTTGAGCGCAGAAAGATGCGAGATTTATACCGATGTGGACGGTGTGTATACCGCCGATCCCCGTATCGTTCCCGATGCGGTGAAGCTGGAGGAAATCACCTATGATGAGATGCTGGAGCTTGCTAGTCTGGGCGCCAACGTACTGCACAACCGTTCCGTGGAGATGGCAAAGAAATATAATGTTAAGCTCGAAGTAAAATCCAGTTTTCACAAAGTACCCGGCACAGTGGTAAAGGAGGTAACCAATATGGAAAGAATGTTAATCAGAGGGGTAACCCGGGATAATGATGTGGCACGTATTGCGGTAGTCGGCGTAGAGGATACGCCGGGAGTTGCGTTTAAAATATTTTCGGCTCTGGCGAAGGCGGATATCAATGTAGACATGATTCTGCAGTCCATCGGTCATAACGGTACGAAGGATATTGTCTTTACCGTAACCAAAGATAATATGAAAAAGACGCTGGAGATTATTGAGGAATTAAAGGAGATCCTGCACTATCAGGAGCTTAACTGCCGTGATGATTTGAGCAAGGTATCCATTGTCGGTGCCGGCATGGCGCATAATCCGGGTGTTGCGGCGCAGATGTTTGAGGCGCTGTTTGCAGCCCAGATCAACATTCACATGATTTCCACTTCTGAAATCAAGGTGTCGGTTCTGATCAATGTGAATAACGCAGAGCGTGCCGTGGCCGTAATCCATGACCAGTTCTGTAAATAAGTAATAAAAACTCCGCTGCCGATAAAGAGCAGCGGAGTTTTTTGTGAGATTGGTTTATAGAAAGGACTTCATTTTTTCAATGTTGGCCTGTTCCTCTTTGATTTGCTTTTGGGCAAACTGTAATACCTCATGGTCATCGCCGTTGTAGTCATGAATTTGCTTGGTCAGCTTGGTAATTCCCATGGTGCTTCCCTGAATTACCATTTCTGCCAGCCGGGAATCGGTGGGTTCCTTCATTGCTTCAATTTTACTGGTAAAGGCGGCCATCATTTTGGACATAGACCGAGCGTCCTTTCCCACTGCGCCTCGGTCAGCCAGCATCCGGTCACTGGTTTCGTAAGTCTTGCTGTACTCATCGATTTGCGTCCGAAGTGCTTCTGAAAAATCAGCGCTGTGCGAGAGGTCTAAAAGCTGTCGCAGACTATCCCGTGCCATGTCGGCATTTTGGTGAATGTGGTTTAAAAGTTCAACATCCTGTAGCATTGGCTCTGTCTCCTTTTCGATATGGTTTTACAGCTAGTATTTCCTATGAGAGTACTGAATATACAGGAAACGGCACAGAAATGATTTTCTAAGTAAAACGGTTTATCAACGCATTCCTGTATGTTCCGGCTGTTTTGCCGCAGTGTTTACAGAGGCTGTGCTTTTGTTTTCCGAATTTGTCTTATCTCTTTGAATTGCAATGTAACTTACCCCGATCATTCTGGCTAAAATCAGAATCAATCCTATGATATGGAAACCTTGTAATCGCTCTCCGTCCCATAATATGCTCACTGCAATGGTCACTAAAGTTGATACTCCGCCGAAGGCGGATAGGGTTGAGGCCTGCATTTTCGAAAGAATAAAGTTATTCATGCCGGTTGCCACCAATGCAGAAACAATTGCTAAAAACAGAAATCCAATCATGTTTTCTAAATTGAAATACGGTGTAAAATATGCAGTGATATTCCCTAAACAGAGACGACGAATCACATTGATGAAATTAAATGCAATGAGGCCCAGCATATTATAGATATAGGTTATTTCCATTGTGGAGAAGGCACGGGAGGCCTTGCGTGAAAACACCAAAAAAAGCGAGCCGGAAATCACCGCGAAAAACATAAATAAAATTCCGAGCATGCTGTTCTCTCCTGTTGTTGTGTTTGTGTTTATCGCAATGTACATTACGCCGATGATGCCCAAGCCTAAGAAAAATTTTTGCCCTAAAGTAGTTTTTTCTTTTAATATAAGAGCTTCAAAAATGCAGCAGGAGACAGGCGTCAGTGAAAGGATGACTCCCGAGGTGATTCCGGTGGTCATGGCAATCCCGAATGTTTCAAAAAGCATGTATAAAACCGGCTCAAAAATTGCGGTACCCAGTAAAATCCTTATAGAGTCGGATCTGCTGTTTTTTACAAAAAAATCTTTTATACCTACGTTGATTTTAACGGCTTTTAAAGATTTTAAAATCCAAAGCACCACAAAGCTCATGAGAAAT
>CATVQN010000074.1 GCA_958346135.1 uncultured Eubacteriales bacterium
TTTTTTCTCATAAATATGCGGCTTCTCTTGCCGGTTTGGGAGCGGTAGGCAAGAGCGGACTTTTTTTATCTTTAGAAAACGGCCCCAGAGTGCGGTTGGGAACAGTCTTGACGGATTTCCCTTTTTCCGTACAGCCGTCGCACCCGGTTTGTCCCTGCGGTGATTGCCGGCTATGCGTCGCTGCCTGTCCCGCAATGGCCATTACCGGAAGAACCTGGGAGGCAGAGGGAAAGCGGGATGATATTCTGGACGCACGGGCCTGCAGTGAATATATGAAAAGGAACTATCAGCATATTGGCCGAGGATCCGTTTGCGGCATTTGTATGCAGGTTTGCCCCAAGGGAAAGCCAAAACAAAAGAAATAGGGAGATGATTGCTATCAATACGGAAAATGCAAAATATGTAAAAGACTCCTACACGGAACAGATTCAGATTTTAAACCAGTCCAGCATCAACGGCTATAACAGGCTGTTCGGTGGACAGCTGATGGAGTGGATCGATGTTGTGGCGGCAATTGTGGCACGGCGGCATTCCGGAAAAAATGTCACAACGGCGGCCATTGATAATCTCCAGTTTCAAGGACCGGCCTATGCCAATGACAGTATTTTGCTGACCGGAACCCTGACCCACGTGGGAAGAACCTCAATGGAGGTCTGTGTGAAGACCTATGTGGAAAGCCTGAACGGGGACCGGCATATTATCAATACTGCCTATATTGTCATGGTTGCACTGGATGAAAACGAACATCCGACAGAGGTGCCGGGGCTGATTTGTGTGACACCGGAGGAAAAAGAAGAGTGGGAGGCCGGCGAGATGAGACAGCTTCTGCGAAAACAGCGGCGACAAGAGCGGTTTTAAAGCTTATTTTAAAAATAGCCGGGCATGATACGAAATATCTCGTATCATGTCCGGCCGCTTTATCTTCACTAGGCAGAAAAGTGACGTCTGTGAAGTTTATTGCACATCTTTCGGAAAGAATAGAACCTTTGCTTTGATAAACAGGAAAACCAGGATCACCAAAGCGATAATCAGTTCCGGAAAAATGTAGGTTGCCTGATAGAGGAAGGAGTAGAGAAAGACATTCTGACCCTCCGGAGCATATTCTCCAAAGACCACAACACCGCTGATAAACGAGCTTAAGAACCGGCCGGCATTTGCTATGGTTGTGCCGAGAAGAATGCCGGGAATGGTTTTGGGAAAGAATCCGGCAATGCCGAGAACCCCGGATGCCAGTATATAGTCCAGCAAAATAGACAGAGGATGGTAGATTGTTTTAGCAAACAACAGAGAAATCAAGCTGTAGATCACTCCGGCGGCAATACCTGCCCATGGTCCCCGGCGGTAAGATAATAGGATAATGGGAATCATGGTCAGGGCAATGGTGCCACCCTGCGGCATTTCCCAAATCTTAATAAAACTGCAGATAACGGCAAGTGCTGCTGCAATGGCAATTTCAATCATAATTTTCGTTTTTTTCATAGGTTATTCATTTCCTTTCTTTGGATTTTTCTTCTGTCATCAAAAGCAGTATGTTGATTCCATTTTGCTTACTGACCGTGGAATGTGGCTGTTTGCGCATCAATCTGTATTTTACAAATAAACAAAGCATATCTGTAACCATACAGATACACTCCACTTGGCTTCGATCCCTACGTTGGCATGATCCATACAGGTTCTAGGGTCGAAATTCACAATTTCCTCTCAGCCTGTTTACAGACCCCCCTTCGAAAACTATTCAGTTGTAATGAACTGCAGTCCGGTTCGCAAAAAACAGACTGCATAAAATAAGGTTTTCCCAAACTCTAGGGTATATTATAGCGCAGGCATCGACATTTGTCAACGATTTTTGCAAAAACCGGATTTTCCGATATAGAAAACAAAAACCAAAGCGGCCAACGCAGATGTTAAACACCGAATTGGCCGTTTTGTATAAAATTTAGATATATTTTGCTACAATCGTGTCCATTTCCAAAAGCTTCTTCTCAATGTCAGCAACCAGTTTGAACTGGGTTCTGGCCCGGTCCAGATTATGATGCTCCCGATGAATTTTAAAGTAAGTATCGCCGTTTAGATAGTCGGCCAAAAAACGAATGCCGCATTCGTAGGTTAGAAGAAGAGCGGACAGGGGAAGAAGCTGAATTTCCGCTTGGGTCAAACAGTCTGCGGTCTCTTTTAAAAAGCCTTTTGCGAACTGCTCAAACTTCTCCAGATCAAACCATATTTTATTCAGATCCTGTTCGTCCTCCGCACCGCTGGAGGCGCCAAAACGCAGCGCATCGCCGAAATCATAGAGAACAGAGCCGGGCATGACGGTGTCAAGGTCAATCACGCATAAGCCTTCGTCGGTTTCCGCATCAAAGAGTATATTGTTGAGCTTTGCATCGTTGTGGGTCACTCGCAGAGGCACACTGCCGTCTGCCAGAGCGTCTACGATTTTCGAGGCATACTTGCTGTACTTTAGTGCAAAGGAAATCTCTTTGGATACTTGATCCAGACGTCCTGCTTTATTTTGTGAGACGGCATCTTTGAGCTGTTCCACCCGTACCGGAGTGTTGTGAAAATCAACAATCGTTTCAAAGAGCTTGGAAGCCGGAAAATCATCCAGCATTCGCTGAAATTTTCCAAAGGTTCTGCCGGCGTGGTAGAACTGAACGGGATTTTCTACCATGTCATGGGTGACAGAATTCTCTACAAAAGAGTACATCCGAAAACAGTTCTTCGGATCTGCTTCGTAGTAGCTTTTTCCGGTTTTTGTTTTAATCACAGTTAGAGTCTCCCGGGAAGGATCTCCGCCGGCTGCCGCAATTTTCTTGCTCAGGTGTGCGGTGATGTTCATAATGTTTTCCATAACCTGATCCGGATGTTTGAATACATTGACATTGATTCGCTGTAAAATAAACCGCGGTGCGGTTTCACAGAGATAGGTGTCGTTAATATGCCCGTTTCCATAGGGCTCAATGCTGGTTTCAATTGCAAACTCCGCACAAATATCCTTTAGACTATATTCCATCATAAAAACCTCCTGCCACCAGTTCCTGCATAGCTTGTACCACTGCCGGCCGATCCTGCTGATAGGTAACACCATACCATTTTTCAGCGGTGGTAAGAACCTTAACTTTCAGCTTTTCCTGGCGGATCATATGGTCAATCACAAAGGAGATATAAAACTCGTCCTTCATGGGATTTTTCATATTTTTCAGAAATTCGGAAAAATCTTCCGCAATATCATCCATCACGTTTGGAGTCAGGCCCCACATATTCATGGATGCAATGCTGTCAAGAGAAAACCCGCTGTTTTGGTCAATGTCGGTATGTTCAGTAACGCTCTTTAAAAACCCATTCTCTACCTCGCATAAGCCCCTTGAAACGGTTCCGTTTTCGGTCAGCGTATTTCCTAAACGAAAACCAACCATACAAGCGGAGCCGTCCTTTTGCAAACAGTCATGGATAAGGGCGAAGGAACTCTGGCCGTAATAGTCATCCGCATTGATAAGGGCAAACGGGGTGGTTACGCTGTCGCCTAGACAATAAACGGCGTGGCCGGTACCCCACGGCTTAGTTCTGCCGTTTGGAGCCGAGAAGCCCACAGGCAGCTTATCCATATCCTGAAATACATAATCCACATCCAGCATTTTTTCAATCCGCTTTTTGGTGATTTCTCTGAAATCGTGTTCAATATCCCGGCGTATGATGAATACGGCTTTGTCAAAGCCGGCTTTGACTGCGTCATAGACCGAAAAATCCAAAATAATCTCGCCGTGAGGGCCTATGGGGTCAATTTGTTTGAGTCCGCCGTAACGGCTCCCCATCCCTGCGGCCATAACGACAAGCGTTGTACGTCCGTCCATTTGCATTACCTCCTCTGGTAATATAAGCTGGAATTATTGTAAATCCATGCAACCAAAAAGTATTTGCACAAAATTATTTTTTTTTTGCATTATTGTAAAAAAGGCACTTGTACTTTTCCCTATGATTTGATAAAATGAAACAAGGGACGGTGTTTGAGATGGAAAATTATGTAGGAACAAGGCTGACGGATGAGATTGTGATTAAAAAGCTGTATACGGTACATTACTTTGAGTTTTCAAAAAGCTATGTGTTTCCCGGTGAAAGTCATGATTTTTGGGAGCTTGTCTATGTAGATAAGGGAGAGATTGAGGTTGTTGCCGGAGAAAGGGTTTTGACGCTTGCCCAGGGGAGCGTTATTTTTCACAAGCCTAACGAATGGCACCGCCACTGTGCTAACGGCACTATTGCGCCCAATGTGGCAATTGTGAGCTTTGCCTGTGATGCGGAGGCTATGAAGTTTTTTGAAAATAAGATTATGGCAGTAGGCCAGGAGCAGAAACGTCTTATTTCCAAAATCATTTCAGAATATGTCAATGCCTTCTCAACGCCGCTGAATGATCCCTATACCAAGCGGCTTCACAGAAAGCCGGGATCCTCCGTGTTTGCAGCCGAGCAGATGCTAAAGCTCTATTTGTGTGAGCTGCTGATTTCGTTTTTGCGCAGCGATCCGCTGCGGGAGCAGAGAACCTTGACGGCATTGCATCAATCCGATGCCACATTGAATCTGCTGCTCAGCTATATGAATGAAAAGGTCACCGGACATTTGGATTTGGCGGAGCTGACGACCTACAGCGGAACCAATCGAACCATGATCAACCATATCTTTCAGCGGGAGTTTCATATGGGAGCCATTGCGTATTTCATTCATATGAAGATCGAATTGGCTAAGAAATATCTGCGGGAGGATAACTATAATATAACCCAGATTGCCGAGATCCTGGGTTATGCCAATATTCACTATTTTTCCAGACAGTTTAAAAAGGTTACGGGAATGACGCCTACAGAGTATTCCATTTCCATTAAAGCGATGGTAAAAGACGTTTAAAAAACAGCACGGAGGCTTTTCAAAACCGAAAAGTCTCCGTGCCGTATCCGCTAGCTTCGATAGCCGTTGGGATTTTGCGTCTGCCATCTCCAGGCGTCTTCACACATTTCATCTAAGGTATGCGTTGCTTTAAAGCCAAGCTCCTCGTTTGCTTTGGTAGGATCTGCGTAGCAGCTTGCTACGTCTCCGGGACGTCTGTCTACGATTTTATAGCGGATGTCTCTTCCGCTGGCCTTGGAGAAGGCTGCAACCATATCCAGTACGCTATAACCGGTTCCGGTTCCCAAGTTATAAATGAGAACGCCGGTTTCATCCTTGATTTTTTCCAAGGCCTTCAGGTGCCCCACTGCCAGATCGGTCACATGGATGTAATCCCGTACACCGGTACCGTCCTTGGTGTCATAGTCGTTGCCGAATACAGACAGACATTCCAGCTTGCCGATAGCAACCTGGGCGATATAAGGCATCAGATTGTTGGGAATACCGTTGGGGTCCTCGCCGATGGTACCGCTCTTATGGGCGCCCACCGGATTGAAGTACCGAAGCAAAACTACGCCCCAATCGGGATCTGCCTTACAGAGATCCTTTAAAATATATTCAATGGTGAGCTTGGTCTGACCATAGGGATTGGTGCAGGAAAGAGGAAAGTCCTCTTTGATGGGAACCGTATGGGGATCTCCGTATACGGTGGCCGAGGAAGAGAACACCAGTTTTTTCACGTTATGCTTTTCCATGATATTCAGAAGATTCAGTGTGCCGGTGATATTGTTGTGGTAATACCGCAGCGGCTGTGCAACACTTTCGCCTACCGCTTTTAAACCTGCAAAATGGATGACTGCGTCAAAGTCGTTTTCTGCAAAAACCTTTTCTGTTGCATCGTAGTCCAATAGGTCAACTTGGTAGAACTTAAAATCCTTGCCGGTAATTTTTTTCACCCGATGCAGGGACTCTTCGCAGCTGTTGTCTAAGTTATCTAGAACCGCAATCTCATAGCCGTTTTCCAGCAGCTCTACGCAGGTATGGCTGCCGATATAGCCTGCGCCGCCCGTAACTAAAATCTTCATAAAAATCAGGTCTCCTTTATTGATGAAATTTGGATTTTCAACGAAATGGAAAAGGGAAATATTCACCGATACGCAATGCCGGAAAATTTTCGCTTTGACAAAAAGATAACATATTCCCTGATAAATGTCAAGGCGAAAAGAGAAAGAAATAGAAAGCGGGTGTTGGATTTTCTATAGATATGTTATAATATAGCTGAACAATATTTAGCGTAAATTAGGAGGGATTTCAGTTGGCAAGAAAAGCAGGCGATTTGCTTATGGGAGCAAACTCTGATATAGTGTATCTTATAAC
>CATVQN010000075.1 GCA_958346135.1 uncultured Eubacteriales bacterium
TTGGTACCCAGCTGGATGAATACAAAGTCGCCTGCCTTGAGTTTTCCCATCAGGGTGTCAAATCTGCCGTCCTCTACAAACTCTTTTGCCGTCATACCGCTTCTGGCAAGGGTGTTATCTACCGTCACATTTTCAGCGTTGAATTTGCTGCCAAACATCTGACCCCAGCCCTTGATTTCGCTGGAATCATCATAGGTCTGACACAGAGAATCGCCGATGGTGTGGATCGTTACCTTTTGCGTATCCGAATACGGGGTATATGCTTCCTTGACTTTTCCCAGCGGCTTGAGAGAGCCGTCAGAAAATGCATATAGCTTTAAGGAATCGGCACCCGCCGTATCCATATTCACATCAATATTTCCGCCGGTCACGTCAAAGTATTTCGCCGCAGTTAAAACGCCGTCCTTATATAATGCGACAAACAGCTTTCCGGCATCATCCACGTTTTTGCGGACCTCAATGGTTCCGATCTTTGCCGCTGCCTCCACGCTGTAAACCGTATTTCCTTCGGCGTCCTCCAGTCCGAGATTTCGGATATCGTAGGGCGCCTTTTGGCGGATTTTGACATCGTAAGACTTCGACACTGTTTCATCCGCAAGCTTTGCGCTCGCCGTAACGGTTACCGGCACTATATCATAGCCCACCGGAATGTTGTCGTAAATCAGCTCACCATTGGATGCAAAACAGTGATAGGTGTCATCATAGACAGCCTCCAGACCGCCGCCAATGGTCGAATTTACATTAAGACGATCAATCACCTCACTAAACTGCTTTGTCTCCAGCTCCGCAAGAATTACCTCTTTTTCTGTTGCCTTGTTCACCTCCAGAACCTCAACATCGTCTAGGTATAAATCCCGGTCTGCGCTGATGCTGAGAGAAACGGTTTCGTCTGCACCGCCTTTGATAAAGATTATCTTATTGGCCCACTTTGCGCCAACGGTGCTGTCATTGAGGCTTTCGATGCAGTCTATATCTCCAAGCTGAATCGTCAGATTGGCGTTTTCTCCATTGTCTGCCTGGGTTCTTGCCATCACCGATACCCGATAATAGGTATCTTTTTTCAAAGCTACGTCAGCCTGATAGGTATCACCGGCCGCAAGCTGATATACCATGGAATTTCTTCCGGTGTCCTTACCGGATACTCCGGCGGTACCGGCAAAGTTCATGATCCCGTCGCTTACCAAATTGACATACTGACCCGGATTTTGTACCCATTTCAGCTCCGGTGCTACACCTGAAACCGGAATAAAC
Source organism: uncultured Eubacteriales bacterium (assembly GCA_958346135.1). Taxonomy (GTDB): domain Bacteria; phylum Bacillota; class Clostridia; order Monoglobales; family Monoglobaceae; genus Ructibacterium. The sequence continues at coordinate 1,252 of CATVQN010000075.1, forward strand.
CGGTTATTCCATTCATAGCCAAGCTGGGTCAAATCCGTTACCCGATAGCCGTAGTCATAGCCCTCCGGCCATTCCTTCGGGTTTACTGCATGATAGGAATTGGTCATGGTCAGATAGCTCTTATACCTGCCGATATAGGTGTCGGCATAGCAGCTGTCTACCTCCAGGAAATTGTCTGCCAGACCGAACAGGCCGCCCTCATGGTTAACAATAGGATTATTGCTGTAGCTCTCTGTAAAGTTCTTAGAGCTGCATTCTCTGATTTCCACACCGGCGCCGTTGACATAACCGATCAGGCCGCCGCCGTACATTACCTCACCCTGCCAGCTTTCCCGGCTGTAGGTGGCAGAAAAGTCAATTCCGTTGACATAACTGCAGGTAACGGATGCGTAATCCGTCAAATCCGCAATCAGCCCGCCGCAGTGTGCTTTATAGCTGGCTGTATTGGAAAGGACAACCTTGACATTCTCGATTCCCACATGATGAATATGGGCATTGCCGCCAGCGCTGCCGAAGATGCCGTAATTGCCGTCTGCGGTAATCTGGAGGGTATAGTTTCGGATCACATGGCCGTTTCCGTTAAAATCGCCCTGAAACGGTGTCGTTTCTGTACCGATACAAGCAATCCATGCGGTTCCTCCTAAATCAATGTCGCATTCTAACCGATAATACTTACCAGCCGTCTCGGTCTGTGCGGAAACCGCGGCCAGCGTCTCTACGCTGTCAATTCTGTAAGGATCCTCTGCGGTACCGCTTCCCAAGAGATCCCCGGAGGTATTCTGCCAGGTAAGAGCCGGATAGCCGCCGCTGACAAAGCCGCCCTCTTTAAAGGCAGCGCCCAGGTCAGCCGCTTTGTTTTTCAGTTCCTCTGCCGTAATCTTGGTTCCGGCATAGCAATTTGTGTCATTTCCTTTATTGGTACATGCCCACGGCCAGGGCGGAGTCACCAAATAGTAGGAATTTTCCACCTTACCGCAGGTGCCGTTCAGACAGCGGGTCAGGGTGGTGTCGGAATAACAGTTTTTAAGGGAGGCAATGCTGTCAATTCTTCCTACTACGCCTGCATCATAGTCCACCTCAGCGGAATCCATCATAATTCCCAATCCATAGCAGTTTTCCACCACTACGCCGGCTCCGTTTACATAGCCTGCGATGCCCGCACCGCCGCGGATACATCCGGCGATGCCGCCGCTGGTATCATACCCTAAGGCAAATTTGATATTTTTTGCATAGCATGCCGAGATCTTTGCTTCGTCCCGCAGCTCACCGGCAATACCGCCCATCTTTGCATCGTAGCCATACTTATTGGTCATGGTAAAGGAAGCATTTTCAACACCTAAATCATGGATATAGGAATTGCCGCCCACATAGGTAAACAGGCCGCCGTGTGCGCCGGTTGTAGTAACCGTGAAATTCTTGACTGTGTGACCGTTGCCGTCAAACTCACCGTTAAAAGGTGCAGTGCTGGTGCCGATAAATGCGGTCCATGCCGTATTTTTCAAATCGATGTCCGTCACCAGCTTAAAATACCGGTATTCCTCTGCGTCGTTATATGCGGCAACCTTAGAGAGCGTTTCCGCACTCTTAATCAGATACGGATTCTCCTGGGTGCCCTCTCCCTCCATGGTCGCAAAGTAAGCCTCCCAGGTAAGCACAGGATAGCCACCGTTAATTGGTTCGGTCAAAGAGTCTTCGCCGTAGGCAGCACCCAACTCAGATGCCTTTTCCTTCATGGTGTCCGCCGTAACCAGGGTTCCCACAGTGGTGTAGCTGGAACCGTAGGGCTTCGACTGGCAAAAGCTGCCCACAACCTTGCTGAGGTTTGCGTCTGAGCACATAGACAGCGTAGTGTTGGAGTAACAGTTCTTCATTTTGCTAAAGCCGGACAGCAAGCCCACCAGCCCGTTGTGAGAGGCTACACAGCTGTTTTCTACTGTGGTGTCCAGACTGTAGCAGTTGGAAACCACAACGCCCGAGCCATCGGTTTTACCAAGCATACCGCCGACTAAGAAAAAGTTAAAGGATGTGCTGCTGTCGTTGATAAAACGAATGTTCTTAACATAACAGCTGTCAACCTGTACATTATCTTGTACAAGTCCTGCCAAGGCGCCGCAGGTCGCATTATAGCCCCAGCTTCCGGCAGGGCCGGCCACAACGTCTTTGATTCCCAGCTTTTTAATGACGGCGTCACCGCCAACATAGGCGAACAGCCCCATATACGAGGTACTGCCGGACACCGGCGCCTTTAGCTGAAAGTTAGAAATGACATGGCCGTTACCGTCAAAGCTGCCCCGGAAGGGATTGGCAGCCGTACCGATATAAGAGGTCCAAACTTTCCCCTCTAAATCCAAATCGTTCTCCAATTTAAAATATACGTCGGTGGTATCGCCGTAAGCCGAAACCTGGCCTAAATTCTCCGCATTCTTAATCAAAAACGGTTTTTCAGCCGTTCCTTCACCCTCCATCACCGGTAAATCCGCCTCCCATTTCAAAATGGGATAGCCGCCGTTTAGCGGCCCGATCACCGAATCGGCGCTAAAGCCTTCGCCAAGAGTTGCGGCAAGACCCTTTAACTGATCGGCAGTCACCCTTTCGCCGGCGTATTTGTCGCTCGCATTGCTCGTCCACGGCCAGGGCGGCAGGTCAATATAATACAAATTGGATGCCTTAGCGGCCGTAGAATTGTAAAAGCGCCCCAGCGTCGTATCGGCATAACAGTTGGCAAAGGTCGAAAATGCACCTGCGCCGCCTACTAAGCCTCCGTCGTAATTGACCTGTGCCTGATCGATCTTACTGCCAACGGCGTAGCAGTTGGTGACAGATGCGCCGTCAGCCTCCACTTTGCCGATTAAACCGCCGGCATCCGATATTTGGCCGTTGCTGTCGTTCTTTTCAAACCCCAAAGTAACCTGCACGTTCTTTGCAAGACAGCTGTCCACTGCCGCACTGTCTGTTAACTTTCCAATCATACCGCCGGCAATGGTATGCCAGCTGTACTGATTGGAAAGGGTTATGGTGACATTCTTGACGCCCAGATTGCATACCTTTCCTGTGCCGCCCACTGCACCAAATAAACCAAAGGCTCCCTCTGTGGCACTATAGGTAATCACATAGTTGGTCACAAAATGGCCGTTACCGTCAAAGGTTCCGCGGAAGGGCTTTTCCAAAGTCCCGATATAGGACGTCCACCCTTCACCGTTTAGGTTAATGTCCTCCGTCAGCACATAGTATTTACCCTCGCCGCAGTTTGCATCCGCATTGATGGCTGAGGCTGCTGCCTTTAATTCATCAACGCTGGCAATCAAAACCGAACCCTCCGGGAAAGCGGTTTCGCCGTCCTTGGCATAGGCAAAGGCAAACGAACAGACGATTATGGAAAATACAAGCAATAAGCTACCTATTCTTTTCACGCTATCTTCCCTCCTGCTACTAGATTAGTATGTGAAGCTGCGGTCAGCGGCGGCACCGATTCCGGTAATATAAACTCTTCGGTTCGCCTTATCTACCGTAAACACGCTGAAGCTCTGTTCGCTAATGGTATTGGCTTCTCTTTCCACGCCGGTCCCAGCCGCCTTCTGGCAAGTATCGCCGTCTGCAATTACATGAATAAAATCACTGATTTTTATCATGCCTTCCGCATGATTATGTCCCGATATCCAACCGATGAAGCTGCCTTTGCTGTTTGCCATATCCCCTGTTTTATTGACATAGTCCGATACAATCGAGCGAATACGGTCGGTATATAAGAACTGAGACGCAGATCCCCAGGGGCTCTCATCCTTCGTGTAAACAGGAACATGGGAGAAAATCAGACAGGTCCATTCGTCATCCGGAAGATTTAAGGCTTCGTTTTTAACCCATTCGGCCTGTTTTTCGGAAAACTCAAACCACATGGTCTTATTTCGCTCATAATCCACCTCATCGGTGCTGCTGGGATAATCCATACAGTTCAGCGAGATATACCGCATTTTGTTTACCTTATCGTCTTTATAAAAATAGGTTTTGTCCTCGCCGTAAACAATGTCGTTGCTCTTGGCAAAATCATCTCTGTAAAAGCGGTTATAAGCCTGAGCCGGGGAAATATTCCACTGATTTCGGCTGCCAAAGCCCCATTCGTGGTTGCCGATGGTCTTGATCAGCGGCACGCCGTTGAATAAATATCTCAATTCATCGTAATCATCCCAAAGACCTTGGATTCCGTCTGCATCACTCAGCCAGGCGGTTACCCAGTCGCCGCCGCCCAAAACCTGATTGATGCCACAGCGGTTTAGCAAATATTTAATCATGGGAAACGAATGCTTTTGGTTGTGCTGAAGATGGGTGTCTGTGATAAAAACAAAGCTGAAGGTATCCGGATTATCCTGAAGATTGTTGATGGTCTCCGACTTTTCCTTGATATGATCCACATAGTATTCCGGAATGTGGTTTGCGTTATCCACCTCATAAACCTTTAAGACATCCTTTGCCTGCTCCGGACTCAGCGCACTTCCGTCCTTGGATTTTACCACGATAGTGTAATCCCGGTCCTTGTATACATTAAAGTAACCAAAATCCAGCCAGGTGCCAAAAGGAACCTTATAATTGGGACCATACTTACGCTTAATCGTAAGCGTGTTATTGGTCACAATCTGCATCTGCACCTGATAGCCCTCTTTGGCCTTAAGCAGAACACTTTTTTTGGCGCCGAAATTGGTGACCGTTCGGATCTGATCCGATGCATCCTGCGGCGTTTGTGTACCGCTGACCGCCGTGTAGGTTCCGCTCTCCCATTGGAATCTTTCCGAATCCGTAATCTCTCTGAGCGAGGTGTCGACATCGGACTGGTAGTAGGTACGCACATCTGCCGCCGAAACATTGACTGCCATCTGCGATGCCAGCATGAGCGATGCAATGACTCCGGATAAAATCTTTTTGCTGCGTTTCATCACATTCATCCTTTCTTCTTTTTAAGCCTGTATTAAAAAACTCTCATAG
>CATVQN010000076.1 GCA_958346135.1 uncultured Eubacteriales bacterium
CCGTAAAACCGCATAAACTCTATACTTTTAGAGTTTTGCACGTGGCTACAACAAAAACCGAAAGGAGGGGAATCGGATGGATGCATTTTCCGTTTCCTATGATTTTGTGGAAAAATATGTCCGGTTCTCCAAGCCGGAATACATACAGGTCTACCTCTATCTCCGCTATCTGGCGGAAAAAGACGGCACAATTCCCTCTGCGGAAAAACTGGCGGGAGATTTGGATCTGCGGCCGGAACAGGTCTCTCATATTCTGGAGTTCTGGGTCAGCCGGGGCGAACTGGCCTCCGGCTTGGAGGGCTATTATTTCCCAGATACCACGCCCAAATCCGAGACAGCTCCGAAACCCTCCCGGCACAAACAACCGCGGGTCACCCGCCCCTCCTATACCATGGCGGAGATTGATGCGGTAGCCGCCAAAAACAAAGCCATATCGGGACTTTTCTACCAAGCGGAAACCGTTCTGCACAAGGTTCTGACCCAGTCGGATATGGAGATGCTCTACTCCTTTGTGGACTGGCTGGGGCTTCCGGTAGAGGTGATTACCATGCTCTTGTCCTATGCGGCCAAAAAGGGAAAGACCGGCCGACGATATCTGGAAACCGTAGCCATCGACTGGGCAGAGCGGGGGATCAATACCTTTGAGGCTGCGGAGGCTCACGTTATGGAGCTGGAGGCCTATGACAGCGGCGAACAAAAAATTCGCTCGGTTCTGGGTATTCATGATCGGGCGCTGACCCCTACCGAAAAAAAATATTTTCAAAAATGGCTGGAAAACCCTGATGTTACACTGGAGCTTCTTCCCCTGGCCTATGACCGAACGGTGGCCTATACCGGAAAGCTCTCCTACTCCTACTTAAACTCCATTTTGGAGAGCTGGGCAAAAGCCGGGCTGACCACTCCGCAGCAGGTTCAGGAATACGACAATAAGCCGGAGCGTCCAAAGCCGTCCGCACCGGCTTCAAAGCCTAAAAAAGGCATTAACAACTATGAAGATACCAATCCGGTGGATTATGACAAGCTGGAGGAACAGATTTTGGATATGATGCTGGACAACGATACATTTTGAAGGAGGGTTGACTATGGAATCCGCCTATACCCTGGCAAACCGGGAGCTGGCAAAGCAAAGAGAGGATAACCGCGCCGAGCATATGCGGCGAGTAGCCGCCGTGCGGGCGGCAGATCCCGATTACAGCCGGATTGAAGTCCGGCTGGCGCAAGGCGGCGCCGCTCTGGTACACTGTGTGCTCAACAAAGGCGAGAACTACGAAGCGGCAAAGGAACAGCTGCGCAGCCTTCAAAAGCAAAAGGCAGCGCTTTTGAAAAAGCTATGTCTGCCGCAGGATTATCTGGACGAAATCTATACCTGTCCCGACTGCCGGGACACCGGTTTTGACACAAACGGCCGGCGATGTCACTGCTTACAGCAGCTGATTGCAAAGTACATGGGTATTAACGCCAATCTGACCGAATATATGAAGGAACAGACCTTTGACCGGGTGGACTACAGTCTGTTTGCCGACCAACCGGCCGAAAATGGACGTCAGCCTCTGCTCTGTATTAAGCGTGCCTATGAAAGAGGACTGCGGTTTGCCGAGACCTTTGACAGCACCCACTCGAATCTTTTGCTGATGGGCAACTCCGGCACCGGAAAAACCTACCTCTCCAGCTGTATTGCCAACTATGCGTTAGCACGAGGAAAATCGGTATACTATCAAACCGCCTTTCGGCTCTTTGACACCTTAGAAAAGCTGAAGTTTGACCGCCTCGATCCGGAAGAGACCGAACAGGCCGCCTTTATGGCACGGCACCTCTATCAGGTAGAGCTTTTGATTATCGATGATCTTGGCACCGAATTTGTCACTGCCTATTCCTCCTCTGTACTCTTTGACCTGATTAACACCCGGCTGCTACAAAAAAAGAGCACTATCCTCTCCACCAATCTAAACTCTGCTGCACTGGAGAAACTCTACAGCCGTCGGTTTACCTCCCGCCTTTGGGGAAGCTTTGAAAAGCTCCGTTTCATCGGCCGGGACCTGCGTATGCCGAAGGATCCGGACTGATAAACCACAGAGGAAAATACCCGAAAACGGCTTTCTTATTGTGGAAGTAGGATAATCTTTTGCTTGATATTTTGGTTAGTTTTCACCTGTTTTCCCGTAAAAAAGGTGTTGTAATTTACGGCAAACCATGCTAAAATAAGAGTATTCTGTATGATTCTGCTTTACAGACGAGGCCGCCCCGGGCGCCTTTGTCGCTGATTGTGAAATAAAAAACCAGGGAGATAGTTATTATGTTAAAGAAAAAATGGCTGCTGCGAGAATTTGATAAAAACCGTGTGGTAGAAATGTCCAAGAACTTTCACATCTCGCCTCTTACAGCCATCATTCTATATAACCGAGGCATCCGTGAGGATGTGGCCATTACCAGCTTTTTATCCAAGGATTTAGGGGTTATGCATGACCCCTATCTGCTCAAGGATATGGAAAAGGCCGCCGAGCGTATCCGCAAGGCCCGGGACAACCATGAGAAAATCACCATTTACGGTGATTATGATGTGGACGGTATTACCTCCATTGCCATTTTATATAAGCATCTTCAGGAGATGGGCATTGATGTGGCTTACTACGTTCCGGATCGGATGCAGGAGGGCTATGGTGTCAACAAGGATGCGCTGGACAAAATTCACCAAGACGGCACCTCTTTGATTATTACCGTCGATACCGGCATCACCGCCGTAGAAGAGAGCGAATACGCCAGGGAGCTGGGTCTGGATGTCATCGTTACCGACCACCACGAATGCAAGGAACGGATTCCTGATGTCTATGCGGCAGTGGATCCCAAACGGAAGGACTGTCCCTATCCCTTTAAAAGCCTGGCGGGCGTCGGGGTCGTCTTTAAACTGATTCAGGCGTTGGATGACCGAAAATCCCTGCCGGATTTGATGGATAAATATGCCGACTTAATGTGCTTGGGCACGGTGGCAGACATTTCACCGCTGGTAGACGAGAACCGAGTCATTGTAACGGAGGGTTTAAAACGTTTTAACACGACCCAAAATGTGGGGCTTCGTGCCTTGATTGACGTTTCCACCAACGGAAAGTCCATTACCACCTCTACCATCGGCTACACCATTGCTCCCAGAATCAACGCCAGCGGGCGTCTGGGCTGTGCCTCCCGAAGCGTGGAGCTGTTTTTGACTGATGACGCCGAAAGAGCCCGGTCTCTGGCAGAATCCTTGTGTGAGGAAAACACGCTCCGTCAGCAAACGGAACAGAAGATGTTCAAAGAGGCTATGGAATACTTAGAAAAACATCCCGAAGTGAAAGAGGACGATGTCATTGTGATTCCCCACGAAAACTGGCATCACGGCATTGTGGGTATTGTTTCCTCCAAAATTACCGAAAAATTCTATAAGCCGTCTATTCTCTTTGCCATTGACGGTGATGAGGCCAAAGGCTCCGGCCGGAGCGTGAATGGCTTTAACCTGTTCGGCGCCCTGGAAAACTGCTCCGATCTTTTGGAAAAGTTCGGCGGTCATGAGCTGGCAGCGGGACTGACCATTAAGTCGGAAAACATCGAAGCATTCCGGAAAAAAATTAACAGCTGCTCAAAGGGTCAGTTCACCGAAACCATGATGACTCCCACCATTATGCTGGATGCGGCCATTAAGGTTCCGTACATCACCCTGGACACGGTTAACGACATCAATCAGCTCCAGCCCTTTGGCGTTGACAATCCGACACCGTCCTTTGCAGTCCGCAATATCAAAATCCATAAGATCAGCGTGATGAGTGACGGCAGACATCTGCGCATGACACTGCTCAAGGAAGGAAAGTATCTTGACGCAGTAGGCTTTGGCATGGGCGAATACTATCATTATCTGGAGGAGGGCGACTACATTGACGTGGCCTTTGCCCTGGATATCAACGACTACAAAGGCTTCCAGAATGTTCAGCTTATCTTGAAGGACATTAAAAAAGCCGGCGACAGCGCCTGCTAATCCCGCCGGCGGATTCCCGTCACGGAACTCTTGGGCGGATCAAACCTTTTGCAAACGAAAAACGTTGGTCTGTCTTAGCAGCACCAGCGTTTTCTGTCTATCATCGGCATTTTGTGTAAAATATAGAAGGGAGGCATTTTACATGGCATTGATTACATTAGACACCCTGCTCGACCGCATTCGGCAGTATCACAAGGCGGACGATCTTCAGATTGTGGAAAAGGCCTATCGCTATGCGATGAAAAAGCATGAGGGACAATCCCGAAAATCCGGCGATCCCTACTTTACCCATCCCGCCCATGTTGCATACATTCTGGCGGAGATGGAGCTGGATCCTCAGTCTATCTGTGCGGCCCTTCTACACGATGTGGTAGAGGACACAGACACCACCCACGAGGAACTGACCGAGGAGTTCGGCGAGTGCATTACCATGCTGGTGGATGGGGTGACCAAGCTGGACAAGATCCCTTATACCTCTAAGGAGGAACAGCAGATTGAAAATCTGCGGAAGATGTTTTTTGCCATGGCGAAGGACGTCCGGGTCATTGTCATTAAGCTGGCGGACCGTCTCCACAATATGCGGACGCTAAAATACCAGCCCGAAGAGAAACAGCGGGAAATTGCCCGTGAAACCCTGGAGGTTTATGCACCGCTTGCACATCGGCTCGGTATGTCCAAAATTAAATGGGAGCTGGAGGATACCGCTCTTCGGTATATCGACCCCATCGGCTACTATGAAATTGTGGATAAAATTGCCCAAAAGCGGGAGGAACGGGAGCGCTATATCAAGGATATTATTGAAATCCTGGAAAAGAAACTGGATTCTCTCGGCATCAAGGCCCATGTAGAAGGCAGGGCCAAGCATTTTTACAGCATCTACCGAAAGATGTTTATGCAGAACAAAACCATTGACGAACTGTATGACTTGTTTGCCGTTCGGGTCATTGTGGACACCGTGGCAGACTGCTACTCGGTTTTGGGCATGGTGCATGAACTGTACAAGCCTGTTCCCGGCCGGTTCAAGGACTACATTGCCATGCCCAAGCCCAATATGTATCAATCTCTTCACTCCACGCTGATTGGCCCAGGCGGCACCCCCTTTGAAATTCAAATCCGCACCTGGGAGATGCATCACACAGCGGAAAACGGTATTGCCGCCCACTGGAAGTATAAGGAGGGCAAAAGCGGCGCCAGCGATATGGACAGTAAGCTGGAATGGATTAAACAGCTTTTGGAAATTCAAAAGGACATGACCAACGCCGAGGATTTTATGCAGACGCTGAAAATTGATATGTTCAGCGATGAGGTGTTTGTCTTCACTCCCAAGGGCGATGTCATCAGCCTTCCAGTAGGCGCTACTCCCATTGATTTTGCTTACGCCATCCACAGCGCCGTCGGCAACCGAATGACCGGCGCACGGGTCAACGGCAAGATTGTCACCCTGGACTACACCTTGCAAAACGGCGATTTTGTAGATATTATTACCTCCGGCTCCAGCCGGGGTCCGAACCTGGACTGGATTAAAATATGCAAAACCTCCCAGGCACGCAATAAGATTAACCAGTGGTTTAAAAAGGTCAACCGGGAAGAGAATATGACCAAGGGTCATGAGTTCCTGGAAAAAACCATGAAACAGTTCGCTATCTCCCCCAAGTTTCTGGAGGACAAACTCTTCATGGATGGACTTTTGCGCAAATATGGGTTTAACAGCATGGAGGATATGTATGCCGCCATCGGCTATGGCAGTCCCAACGCCAGCCGGTTTGTCACCCGCTTTAAGGCAGAGTGCAAAAGACGGATGCTAGAGGAGGAAACACTCACCCCAAAAGAGATGATTCCCCTGACGGTGAAAACCACCTCCAAGCCCAACAGCAGCGGTGTAATTGTGGAGGGGATTGACAACTGTCTGATCCGGTTCTCCCATTGCTGTAACCCGGTACCCGGCGATAAAATTGTGGGCTATGTCACCCGGGGACGGGGTGTTGCTATCCACCGTGCCGACTGCATCAATATGCTGCACGCTCAGCAAAACACCCAGGAAATGAGCCGGTTCATCCCGGTGCATTGGGCGGATGAAACCGACAACACCTTTCATTCGATTCTGTATGTGAC
>CATVQN010000077.1 GCA_958346135.1 uncultured Eubacteriales bacterium
GTACAGGAAAACAGATATGCCGTCAGGTCAAAGCTGGTGAAGGCATTGCTGCTGGCGCCGGTTTTGGCAAACAGGTCAAAAGCATTGCCGCCGTCCTCCTGCTCAAAGAGTTTATGTTCCAGATAATGCGCAATCCCATCCGGAACCGTAGTCATTTCTTGCTCTCCCGGCACCTGAAAGGTACGGTCAACCGAACCGTATTCCGTGCCGTAAATGGCGTAGTATTTGCTAAATCCCTTCTTGGGGAAAACATAAACACGAAGACCGCTCTCGTGAACTGCAAACTGCATTTCTTCCTTTAATTGTTCGTTTCTGACCGTTTGAATCTCCATATTATTCTTCCCCCTCTCCGCCGGCGTTTCCTTTCAGGAAATATACCGTGTCCGGCTTCACCTTCTGCATAACTGCCTGAATCTGCTCCCGGGTCACCTTCTGCAGACAACCAAGCAATTCCTCCAGACTCTGCTCCTGACCCATAATCACCTGGCTGAGGTAATAGTCCTCCATGGCACGCAGACTGTCCTCAATGGAATGCAGACCGGTGGCCATATATTTCTTTGCGGCCTCAATTTCCGCATCCTCAATTTCGCCCTGCTGCATTTTGCGAAGCTGGACTAAAATCTCATCATAGGCCGCCTGATAGTTCCGGGTCTCAATACCGGAGCTGATCATCATCACGCTCTTAAATCGATCCGTACGGCAGGACGCATAATAGGCAAGGCTCAGTTTTTCCCGAACATTGTTAAACAGCTTGGAAAAGGGACTGCCACCGAAAATACAGCTGCCCAGCATCAAGGCATAATACTCCTCTGCGGTAGGCGACACGCCGCAGCACAATCCCATAGCCAGCTTACTCTGAACCGCATCAATTTCCTCGGTAACGTTTTGCATCTCACTACGGCTCGATACCGCAACCTGCGTCTTACAATAGTCCGCATCTCTGGGGGCAAGCCTTTCTGCAAAAGCCTTCTGAACCCATTGTACCGCATCATCATCTACCGTGCCGCCCATAAAGATATCCACCTTGGCAGAGCGCAGCACCTCTTTGTAAAACCGGTAGAGCGTCTGCGGCGTAATGCCATCCAAATCCTCCACATATCCGGCCTCAAACATACCGAAGCCTTCGGTGCCGAACATGGCCTCCCGGCATTTTACATCGGTATATTCCTTTTTATCGTTAATCAACCCCAAAATTGCCTGACGAAGATTGGTTTTCTCACTTTCCACATAATCCGGCATAAACCCGTCGTTCTGTACCAACGGTGCAAAGACAAACTCCTGTAAAAATGCAAGCGCCTGACCGGTGAGATTCTCACCGATGTAGGCATCTGCAATATACTCCATAGTGAAGTAGAGAACCTCTCCGTCTCCCTTCATCCGAACTCCGGCACTGCAGGAGGCACTGTACATATCCTCCAAATGCCTTGCCATATCACTAAGCTTTGGGTATTTCTGCGACCCTCTTTTGAGCACCGAGGGCAAAAGTGCCGCTGAAGTCACCGTCTCCCGCTTTAACGGGATATGAAAAAAGATGCTGAGCGTGTTGGTCTTGAACTTCGAATCCTCCAAAATCCGAAGATCAACCCCTTGACAGATCGATTTTGTCTGCATAATTTTTACTCCTCCGTTACAAATGAAATCCTGATTTTTCTTTTTTAGTGTACCACAGTTTTCACATTCCATACGAAACTACCGCCGCCCGTAAGATATACTGCAGCAATGCCATCAAGTCGAAAAAGCGGACATTGCCCAAAGGGGGAATGTCCGCTCCGTATCAGCCCGGAGGCCAACCGAGATTCCGACCTGCCAGCAAATGAAAGTGGAGATGCCCCACCGTCTGACCGCCGTCCCGGCCGCAGTTATTCACAATCCGATAACCGTTTTCCGCAAAGCCACGATCCGCCGCCAGCTTGGCTGCCACCGCAAAAATATGGCCTACAACACCGGCATTCTCGTCATTTAGCTCGTTGGCAGACGCAATATGCTCTTTCGGAACCAAAATAATGTGTGTCGGTGCCTGCGGATCAATATCCAAAAAGGCATAGACCTTCTCATCCTCATACACCTTAGCTGAAGGAATCTCTCCCCGAATAATCTTACAGAATAAACAATCCATATTCTTTCACCTCTATTTCTGTAATGACGCCACAAGCTCTTCGACCAGTGCCAGAGCCTCCTCCGCCTTGGACGGGTCCTTGCCGCCGGCCTGTGCGGATTCCGGCTTTCCGCCGCCGCCGCCGCCCATGGTCTTGGCAACCTGAGAGATTATCTTTCCGGCATGTGCGCCCTTGGCAGTCGCCGCCGGTGTTGCCATGGCAATGATATTCACCTTGCCATCGTTCTTTGAAGCCAGCACCACAACCGCATCCTCGCACTGCTGCTTTAATTGATCTCCCATCTCACGCAGGGTATTCATATCCATGCCGCCTTCCATCAGCCTGACTACTACTGTTGTTCCGCCGACTTCCCGGGCATCATCCATAAGACTTCCTGCGGCCTCCTTGGCCATTTTGCTCTTTAGACTGTCGTTTTCACGTCTGCACTCCCGCAGCTCTTCCTGAAGGCTTTCCGCTTTTCTGACAATCTCTTTGGGACCGGTTTTGAGTGCCTGTGCGGTCTCCTGTATCATTGCTTCCTTTTCATCCAGCATCCGAAGAACCCCAAAGCCTGTTACACCCTCGATTCTCCGCACACCGGCCGCAACGCCGGTTTCAGACAGAATCTTAAAAAGTCCCAGCTTGCCGGTAGACGCCGCATGGGTACCGCCGCACAGCTCCATACTGTAATCTCCCATCTGTACCACCCGAACAATCGAGCCGTACTTCTCGCCAAACAGCGCTGTTGCGCCCATGGCCTTAGCTTCATCAATGGGTTTTTCCTGACAGACGATGGCTAAGTCTTCTAAAATTTTGCGGTTTACCTGTTCTTCAGCCTCCCGAAGTTCTGCCTCGGTCATAGCTTCAAAATGGGAAAAGTCAAACCGCAGCCGATCCTCGGATACATAAGAGCCAGCCTGCGCCACATGATTTCCCAGCACGTTTTTCAGCGCCGCCTGGAGCAAATGCACCGCAGAGTGATTCCGGCGAATCGCCAGCCGGCGTTCGGTGTCAATCTTGGTCATAACCGAATCTCCGACCTGAATGCTGCCGCTCTCTACAACACCCTTATGCAGGAATTTTCCATTCCGCTTTTTGGTATCCAAAATCCGAACTAGGCATCCGTTTCCTTCCAGCACACCGGTATCGCCGATCTGGCCGCCGCTTTCCGCATAGAAAGCCGTCTTGTCCAGAACCAAAACCACCTCATCTCCGGTCTCTGCTACATCCGTCAGTACACCGTTTCGGCCGATTCCCAAGACTTTCGCCGAAACGCTGTCGTGGTCATAGCCGTCAAATTCCGTATTGCCTGCAATCACCGCAAAAATATCCTCTTCCCAGGCCGCATCCTCCATGTCTCCCCGTGCGGTACGCGCCCGACTGCGCTGATCCTCCATCAACCTCTGGAATTCATCCTCATCCACCGTAAGGCCGTCCTCACTGACAATTTCACGGGTCAAATCAATGGGGAAACCATAGGTATCATACAGCTTAAAGGCCTGCTGTCCGGAGAGCTCTGCCTTGCCGTCAGCCTTGATGTCTTCCATATAACCCTTTAATATATCCAGGCCCTGGTCGATGGTCTCTGCAAACCGTCCTTCCTCGGTCTTAATCACTTTTTCAATATAGTCAAAATTTCGCCGCAGCTCAGGGTATGCACTCTCGCTCTCCTGTACCACCGTCTTTGCCAGCTTATACAGGAAGGGTCCTTCAATCCCCAACAGCTTTCCGTGTCTTGCCGCACGGCGCAGTAGCCGGCGCAGCACATAGCCTCGGCCTTCGTTAGAGGGCAAAACCCCATCGGATACCAAGAACACCGTACTGCGGATATGGTCGGTAATCACCCGCAAAGAAATATCCGTCTTTCGATCCTTTCCGTAATCCACCTTCGCCATAGAAGCTGCAGTGTCCAAAATCCTGCGTATGGTATCCACCTCAAAAATAGAGGTCACGCCCTGCATAATGCAGGCCATACGCTCCAGCCCCATACCGGTGTCAATATTCGGATGCGCCAGACGATTGTAGTTGCCGTTTTCATCCTTATCAAACTGGGTAAACACCAGATTCCAAAACTCCACATAACGGTCACAGTCACAGCCCACTGCACAATCCGGACTGCCGCAGCCGTACTCCTCTCCGCGGTCAAAATAGATTTCCGAACAGGGGCCGCAGGGGCCGGTGCCAATCTCCCAGAAATTGTCCTCCTTGCCCAAAAAGACAATGCGGCTTGGATCCACACCGACGTTCTTGGTCCAAAGCTCTACGGTCTCCTTATCCTCTTCATAGACGCTGACCCAAAGTCGATCTTTGGGGATTTCCAAAACCTCGGTAATAAATTCCCACGCCCACTGGGTCACTTCGGTCTTGAAATAATCGCCGAAGGAAAAGTTCCCCAGCATTTCAAAAAAGGTACCGTGCCGCGCCGTCTGCCCTACGCACTCAATATCCGGGGTACGGATGCATTTCTGACAGGTGGTAACCCGCTTGCGGGGCGGCGTTTCCTTCCCCAAAAAATATGGCTTCAGCGGCGCCATACCGGCGTTAATCAACAGCAGACTCGCATCCCCCTGGGGCACCAGCGGGAAGGAGGGAAGCCGCAAATGACCTTTACTCTCAAAAAAACTCAAAAACTTCTCTCGTATTTCATTTAATCCCAGTTTCTCCATACTTTACTCCTCTTTCCCGTCGGGCAATTGCAGGGGTCTGCGCCACCGTGCGGCAAGGCCATGGCCTGCCATCATCTTCCGGCGAATATCTTTATGTAAAATTCATCAATACAAAATTTATGTGATCTCTTTTTGTTTCGTGAGAACATTGTATCTATTATACCAAGGAATCCCTTATCCGTCAAGCACTCGGTCGCAGAATTTTATCATGCATAAATCACAAATGCGAAAAGCCGTAACACTCTTCTGCTTCCTGTGTAGCAAAAAAACAGCCAAACATCGACCGTGTTTAATCAAAGCGGATTTCCTTGCATCCTCTATTTAATCAACGGTTTTAAATCACTGTTTTTCCCCATAATGATCAGCGTATCCTCCGGATTAAAAACATAGTCTACATCCGGCAGCATCTGTACATCACCATCGTGCTTCACTCCTAAAATGCTGACCTTATGCTTTCGCCGTACATCCTTTTCCAAAATGGTTCTTCCATGCCATCCGGAAGGCGTAGAAATCTCATAGATAGAATAATCCGGAGTCACTTCAATAAAGTCAATGACATTGCTGGCACCGTATTTGACCGCAAGGCGCTCTGCCATTTCCCGCTCCGCATAAACCACATAATCTGCACCGTTGCGCAAAAGCAGCTTTTTATGAACATCCCGAGTCGCACGGGCAATGACAAACTTCGCCCCCTGCTCTTTCATCATCACCGTAGTTTCCAGTGCCTCCAGAAAATTATCGCCTACGGCAACAATGCAGAGATCAAAATTTCGGATTCCAAGGGACGCCATAAACTCCTCGTTGGTGGAATCACCGATTCTGATGTTCCGAACATAATTTGCCGCCTGATCTGCACGTTCCTCGTTTTTTTCAACTGCGAGCACTTCGTCACCCTGCTCCTCAAACTTTTTCGCCATATGCCGGCCAAAACGACCCAGACCGACAATAAGAACTGACTTCATAAAACTACCGCCTTTCTTCTATATTATTACCCAACCTGAATTTTTCCCAACGGGTACCGGGACTTCGACTCTCGTTCCCTGGAGGAAAACATCAGCAAAAACGTCACCGAACCGACTCTGCCGATCAGCATAAGAAAAATCAATATACTCTCTGACACCTTACCTAAATCTCCGGTCAGTCCCAGAGAACTGCCCACCGTTGCAATGGCCGACGAGGTTTCAAACATCGCCGTCATGAACGAGGTGCCCTCCAATCCCGATATCACCAGCGCTGAGCATAGCGAGATACCAATATAAAACACCGCAATGGATACTACGGTCTGCAATACATCCCCGTTGATTCTGCGGCGGA
>CATVQN010000078.1 GCA_958346135.1 uncultured Eubacteriales bacterium
ATATAGTTGCTGGTTTCTCTAGAGAGTGCCCGAATCTGGTGGATTTCCCGGGAGTTGATTAAGACCATATCTCCGGGTCCAAAGATGTAGGGCTTACCGCTCAGCAAAATCTCGTGGGTACCGGAGAGACAGTAGAGCATTTCAATATATTCGTGCATATGGGGATAGGCACATACAATCGGTCCCGGCAAAATATTATTATGTATCACAATAGGACATTCCTCGCCGTTTACTATGTTTTTGGGTTCCTCAAACCAGTTCTCCATAGAATCCCTCCCGTTACAAAATAGCACTGATTATACCGCTTTCATAGTACAACAATATTTTTTCCATGTCAATACAGATAGAATAAAATTTCACAGAAAATTTTTCTTTGAAAATAAAAAAATACAAACGCAGAATGACAAATTTTTGATACTTTTATGCAAATTCATGATAGTATATAGAAGGAAAGTGTGCTATACTTTTGAAAAAGAGCAGAGTCAGATGAACGGATGTTAACATAAAAATCAAATATGTGAGGAGGAGAATTTATGAAATTAGGTGTGATGAATCCGGTTTTAAGCGAATATTCTTTTGAGGAGGCACTGGACTACCTGGAGAGCCTGGGCGTGCAGGCAATTGAGATTGGTGCGGGCGGTTTCCCCGGTAATCATCATCTCAAGCCGGAAGAATTGCTGCAAAGCGCCCAAAATATTGAGGATTATAAAAAGAAACTGTGTGATCATAAGATTGAGATTTCGGCAATCAGCTGTCACGGCAATCCCCTGCATCCGCAAAAGGCGGTGGCACAGAAGTTCCATGAGGAATTCAAAAACGCCATTTTAGCTGCCGAGGCTTTGGAGGTTGACACGGTGGTGGGATTTTCCGGCTGTCCCGGTGACAGTGAAGGCTCTAAATACCCCAACTGGGTAACCTGTCCCTGGCCGAATGATTTTGCCGAGGTTTTAAATTGGCAGTGGAACGAGAAGGTGGTTCCTTACTGGAAGGAAATGGCGGCTTTTGCCAAAGAGCATCATATGAAAAAGATTGCTTTTGAAATGCATCCTGGATTTGTTGTCTACAATCCGGAAACCTGTTTGCGGCTTAGAGAGCAGGTGGGTGAGATTATTGGCGCAAACTTTGACCCCAGCCATTTATTCTGGCAGGGAATTGACCCGGTGGAGGCCATTCGTGCTTTAAAGGGCGCTATTTATCATTTCCATGCAAAGGACACCAGAATTGATTCGCGCAACTGTGAGGTAAACGGCGTGCTGGATACCAAGCCCTACGGTGATATTCTGAACCGTTCATGGAGCTTCCGCACCGTTGGCTACGGCCATGGTAAAGAGGTGTGGAACAACATGATCAGTATGCTGCGTAACACCGGATATGACGGCGTTATCAGCATTGAGCATGAGGATGGACTGATGTCCCCCAAGGAGGGACTGGAAAAGGCAGTCGCCTTTTTAAAAGAAGTTTTGATTTACGAAAATTCAGGAGAAATGTGGTGGGTATAATGAAGGTTTATACAGCAGCGATTATTGGCTACGGCGGAATGGCGGGGCATCACGAAAAGGTGATGCGTGTAGATTATGACCGCATGAAATTAAAGGGAATTTTTGATCTGGACGAGCGCCGTTGTAAGGTGGCGGACGAGCAGGGGTATTATGTATATGCTTCGAAAGAGGAGCTCATGCAGGACCCGGAGGTGGATGTTGTCATTATTGCCACCACCAATGAGGCACATAAAGATCTGGCGATTGAAGCACTGCGCGCAGGCAAGCATGTAATCTGTGAAAAGCCGGTTACCATGAGCTCGGCAGAGCTGGAGGAAGTGATAGCGGTCAGCAAGGAATGCAAGGGCATTTTTACGGTGGATCAAAACCGCCGTGTCAACCGTGATTTCGTACTGATGCGCCGTCAGGTTGAGTCGGGCATTATCGGAAAGCCCTATGTGATTGAATCCCGTGTGGAGGGTTCCCGTGGGATGCCCAGTGGCTGGCGGACAATTAAAAAGCTTGGCGGCGGTATGATGCTGGACTGGGGTGTACATCTGATTGACCAGATTATGTATATGGTGCCCGAAAAAGTGACCAATGTCTTTTGTAAGATGTACAGCATTGAGTACCCGGAGGTAGATGATAACTTCCGGCTGACTATGACCTTTGAAAGCGGACTGACTGCACATATTGAAGTTTCTACAAACAACTATATTACCCATCCGAGATGGTATGTTTTGGGCGAGACCGGAACCCTGGTTATAGATGATTGGAATTGTACGGGTAAGATTGTACGTTGTATTGACAAGGAAAATGTTTGGGATGAGGAGATTGTGTATACAAAGGCGGGGCCAACTAAAACCATGGCACCTCGCAATCCTAATTCCACAGAGACAATTCTGCTGACAGAACCTACCGATGTCATAGATAATCTCACTCCGGTTTATAATCAGCTTTTAGACTGTGTGGAGGGCAAAGCAGAGCTCACCATCAAGCCGGAGCAGGTGCTTCGGGTCATGAAGGTTATGGAGGCGGCGTTCCAGTCAGCTGAAGAAGAAATTGCGGTTAAGACCTGTATTTGACCAAAGAAACAGGAGGAGAGTATATGAAAGCGGGATTACAGCTTTGGTCATTGAATCAATGCTTGGATGATGACATTCGGAAGAAGTTGGCTTATGCGGCCCAATGCGGTTATACCTCGGTAGAATTTGCGGGGTTCGGTGGACTTTCTGCACAGGAAATGAAGAGCGAACTTCAAAAAAACGGGCTTACGGCCGTTGGTTCCCACAGCGGTGCGGATATCTTCCGCAATAGTTTGGAAAGAGAGCTTGACTACTTAAAGACAGTGGGCGCCGGATATATGATTCTGCCCGGGGTATCCATTAAGACTATGGAGGACGTGGATGAGATTGCCAAGCTGCTCAACGAAGCAGCCCCAGTGGCGGCAAAGTACGGCATCAAGGTCGGATACCACAACCATGCCCATGAATTTGAAAAAATCGGTGGATGGTATATTCTCGATCTTCTTATGGAAAAAACCTCGGATAATGTGGTGTTTGAAATTGATGTGTTCTGGGTGGCGTACGCAGGCCTTGACCCTTATGAATATGTGAGAGAAAAGGGAGTCCGAGTCGAGCTGATCCATATGAAACAGATTGATCGGGAGAAGAGAGATGTAATGCTTCCGGACGGAGAAATTGATTTTGAGCGGATTGTTGCAGCCGCAAAGTTTGCTAAGGAATTCATCGTTGAGCAGGAAGGCGAGGTTGACAAGATAGAGGCCTGTAAAGTTAATGGCGCATTTGTACAGGCACTTCTGTGCGAAGAACCGGTATAAATATTACTCTGGGTTTGGAAGAAAAACAAAAAAAGCTGCTGTACACATTTGTGTGCGGCAGCTTTTCTGTTAAATGATAAACCCGCCGTTGGGGCTGATAACCTGTCCGGTCAGGAAGCTGTCCGGCTTAGCCAAAAACAAAATGGCATCTGCCACATCTTGCGGTGTGCCCAGCCGTCCGAGCGGTGTTTCCTCCCGAAGTCGGTCTAAGGTATCTGCGGACAGCTCCCGATTCATGTCAGTGTCGATAACGCCGGGAGCGACACAGTTGACTTGGATTCCGGAAGGACCTAACTCCTTAGCAAGAGCCTTAGTCATCCCGATGATACCCGCTTTGGCGGCGGAATAGGCTACTTCACAGGCGGCGCCGGTAATGCCCCAGATGGAGGACACGTTAATAATATTCCCGGATTTTTGGTGGATCATATGGGGCAAAACGCCGCGAATACAGTAAAAGGCGCCGGATAGATTGACCCCGAGCACATGCTCCCATTCCCGGTCTGTCAGTGCATCAAAAAACTGGAATTGAGCAATGCCGGCATTGTTGACCAAAACGTCAATGTCCGGAAGTTTATTTATCATGGAATCCACTTGTTTGGAATCTGAGATGTCGGCCTGTACGGCGATGCCGCCCAACTCTGCGGCCAGAGTTTCTGCTGCCTTTTGATTGACATGATAATGCAGAAAGACGCGGTCGCCTTGTGCTGCAAACAGACGGGCCGTTGCCGCTCCGATTCCTCGGGAGCTGCCGGTAATCAGTATGTTTCGCATAAAGAATCTCCGTTCCGCCGAAGGTATCCGGCAAATTTTCTGGTATCAGTGTATCACAAATTCCGGCAGAATACAAGGGAACATACGGAAAATGATTGCAAAAAAAACGGGAATATGTTACACTAAACAGAGAAAAACAGGCGGAGGTGCGGTGTTATGGCGGTACAATGGACCGAGGAGCAGTTACAAGCGATTACCTTGCGGGGCAGCAATATTTTGGTTGCGGCGGCAGCAGGCAGCGGAAAGACTGCTGTGCTAGTGGAGCGAATTATTCGCCGGATTTGTGACCCGGAGCAGCCAGTCCCGGTAGATAGGCTATTGGTGCTGACCTTTACTGAGGCGGCCGCCGGTGAAATGAAGAGAAAGATTGCCGCAGCCATTGCAGAGCGGCTTCGGGAAGATGCGGAAAACCGATGGCTTCGGGAACAGAGCCTTCTGATTCACTCAGCACACATTTCCACGATTCACGCTTTTTGCATGAATGTTCTCCAAAATTTTGTCCATAAAACCGACCTTCCCACGGACTTTACCCTGCTCAGTGAAGAGGAGGGGATATTGCTGCGGGGACAGGCCTTGGATCAGGTGCTGGAACGGTATTATCAGCGAATCGGAAAAAAAGAGGGATTTCGGGAACTGACCGTGGGTTACGGCGGCACCAAGTCGGATGCCCAGCTGCGGGATATGGTGCTGCATCTTCACAACTATGTACAAAGTCTGGCGTCTCCGGAGCAATGGCTGCACCGTGCGGCGGCGCAGTACCGGCAGGCGTGCTACAGTCAAAGCCTGGAAGGAACCGTCTGGGAAAAGCTCCTTTGTGAGATTGGCTGTGAGCTTGCACAAGATATTAAGACCGGATTGGAGTGTATCTGTAAGATTGTAGATGCTAAGGTGCCGTCTGACCATAAATATTTTCAGCATTACCAAAATGTCTTTCAACAATTCTGTGAGGTTTTTGCACCGGTGTTTTCCAAAGAAGCGGATCTTACGGTGCTGCGGGATTGTGCGGAGCATTTTCGGATGCCGAAGACACCGCCGAAAACCGGCTTGGAGGAGGAAACCGTCAAGCATATTAACGGAATAAAAGAGAGATTGGTTACTGAGGCGTTGGAGGAGCTGCGCACTTTGCTTCGGGGCACGGAGCCTGAGCGATTGGAGAGAATCTTTGCCTGCAGCCCAAGAATCCAGGCACTCAAGCAGCTGGTGCGGCAAACTGAGCGTCTATACAAACAGATGAAACGGGAGCAATCAGCACTGGATTTCGGGGATTTGGAGCATGAAATGCTTCGGCTGATTTCCGACCGTAAGGGAAGACCCACGGAGATTGCCAAAAGTCTCCAGAGGCGGTTTGAGGAGATTTTGGTAGACGAGTATCAGGACACCAACGATATTCAGGATACCATTTTCAGGCTTTTGTCCCGAGATGAGAAAAATATCTTCATGGTAGGGGACTTAAAACAGAGTATTTATCGCTTTAGAAACGCAGACCCCGGTATCTTTGCGGAGAAATACGAACGCTATAGCCGCGGGGAAGGCGGTGTTTGCATTCGCCTGCTTCGGAATTTTCGGAGCCGGAGCGAAATTATTGACAGTGTAAACGGAATTTTCGGATCGATTATGACCAAGCAGACCGGTGGCCTGGATTATACAAAGGAAGAGTATCTAATCTGCGGCGCAAAGTATCCGGAGGACGCCGGAGATTTTTCTACGGAGCTTTTGCTCACGAAGAGCCGGCAAAAGAAAGACAGCGGCGAAGAAGAAAGTACGGCGCTGACCCCCACCCAGCAGGAGGCGGTCACCGTTGCAAAGAGAATTCGTGAGCTGGTGGATGGACAGGAGCTTTTGGTGACTGACCGGGATACCGGTGAAAAACGCCCGGTATGCTTAGGGGATATTACCATTTTGGTACGTACCAAAAGCAATGTGGCCGAGCTGGAGCAGATTCTGGGGCATTACGGTATTCCCT
>CATVQN010000079.1 GCA_958346135.1 uncultured Eubacteriales bacterium
TCGGCGCTTTGGGTGCTTTGCTGCATTTGAGAATTTTGGGTTCCGGCTGCGGCTGCAGGTGCTTTGGACGTCTGTGCCGCCGCAGGGTCGGTGGGCAGAGTCTGCTGCCGGTTTTTGGAATTGGATGTAAAATTGAACATAGGTTTCCTCCTCTCCCGCACAGGGCGGAATATACTTAACATGAAAAAATCTCCGGAGTTGTTTCATGCAAGGGCATTGTAGCATGATGGATGGTGTCATGGCGTGCCGCATTGCCGTAAATCTTTTTCTTGCAAAAGAAGAGGATCTGTGATAGAATAGCCATATATGTCAATTTTGTTAGGAAGTGAGGTTATGACGGGCAAAAAGAGGCTGCTGTTAGGACTTGGAATTTTTCTGCTGGCAGCAGCATTTGGCGGCAGCGCCTTGCTGGAGAGAAACGAAAACCGAGAGGCTGCGAAAACTGCCGCCGTCCCGCAGGATAACGACGTCTCTGGGGCTGGGGAACAGGAACCGGAAAAAGACCGAGAGGCGGGGACAGAGGCTTCGGCCGAACCGAAAGCGGCACCGGCACCGGTACAGACGTCAGTTCCTGCCCAAACCGCCAAGGAATTGCTGGTGGGAAAGTGGCGGGTAGACCATTTGGAAAACGCAGACGGAAAAAAGGTTGGCTTTGATGCGCTGCGGTCGGATGGTTCGGTGCTTTCGGGAGTGCTGGCTAAGGTTATGGGCGAGGGAACACAGGTGGAGTTTACCGAAGGCGGAAAGCTGAAATCCGGGGTACTGTCGGTAAGCTACAGCTTTGATTCGGACGATACCATAAGTCTCAGCGGCGGTGTTTTGCCTCAGGCCTACGGCGGAATCGGGGTAATGGCGGGGAATCAAACCGCCGGGATTCGGATTGGCGGCTTTCGGCTTATTTTGACAAGAGAGTAAAAGAAAAAGAGACAGGGAAGGGGTTACAAAAGATGAATTACAAAATCGTGATAGAGTTTTTGGTGCTGGCGGCATATCTGCTGATGATGCTGATGATCGGCCTGGGCTTTTATCGGAAGAACGAGGACACAGCGGATTATTTTCTTGGCGGAAGAAGCCTGAATAAATGGGTTGCCGCCATGTCGGCACAGGCGTCGGATATGAGCGGATGGTTGCTTTTGGGACTGCCGGGAACGGCATATGCGCTGTTTGCAGGCACCACCGAGGCCATCTGGACGGCGATAGGCTTGTTAATCGGAACATATCTCAACTGGCTGCTGGTGGCAAAGCGTCTTAGGAAACAGACACAGGCCTCCGGCGATGCCATTACTCTGCCGGTATATTTTGAGAATCGGTTTTTGGATAAGACGAAAATTCTTAGGATTGCATCCTCCTTATTTATTATGATTTTCTTTCTGGTGTATACCGCGTCGCAGTTTGCAGCGGGAGCAAAGCTGTTTGAGGCCGCTTTCGGAATCCCTTACACTGTGGGTCTGCTAATCGGCGGTGTAATCATTATCGGTTATACCTTTTTGGGCGGCTTTAAGGCGGTTGCCTGGACGGATCTGGTACAGGGCATTATTATGTTCTTTGCCATTATTATTCTGCCGTTTCTGATTATCAGCCATATGGGCGGCTGGGATCAGACTGTTCTTCAGTTCCGGGGCGCAGAGGCGGTAAAGGGCGAAATTTTCTCTTGGCTTCCCAAAAGCTCTGCCGGTACGGTGAATATTTTGCTGCTGGTATCCTCCATTGGCTGGGGGCTTGGATATTTCGGACAGCCGCATATTCTCACCCGGTTTATGGCAATTCGTTCCTCCAAGGAGATTCAGCCGGCACGGGTCATTGCTTCCATTTGGGTGATTCTCACCCTGGCAGGTGCCGTGATTATTGGTGTTTTGGGATGTTTGTATGTCAATGCCGGCCTGGCCGGACCGGAGCTTACCGGTTTGGTGGAGAACGACAAGGAAAAAATCTTCATGGTACTGATCCAGAGTATTTTCGGAAGTTCCTCCAATATCATCAGTATCATTGTCTGCGGTATCTTTTTGACCACCATTCTTGCGGCCATTATGAGCACTGCCGATTCCCAGCTGTTGGTAACGGCATCCTCCATTACCGAGGATTTTTACGGATCGGTTGCAAAGGCCAAGCCCTCACAGAAGAAAATGGTATGGCTCAGCCGCGGCGCAGTGATTGTGGTTTCGCTGATTGCGCTGTTTTTGGCAATGAGCCCCAGCAGTTCCGTCTTTGACCTGGTGTCCATGGCGTGGGGCGGTTTCGGCGCAGCCTTTGGACCTTGTATCATCCTGTCTCTGTACTGGCGGCGGATGACCGTACAGGGTGCAATTGCAGGGGTTCTGTCCGGTGGTATCATAGATATTATCTGGTATTTTATGAAGGGCGGCATCTTTGATATTTACGAGCTGGTTCCGGCTTTCCTGATCTCCTGTGTTGTCATTGTGGTTGTCAGTCTCTGCACCAAGCTGCCGAAAGAAGTGGCGGCACAGTATGATGCGGCGCAGAAAATAGAAATTTAATTGTAAAACAGAAACAGGAGGGACGCCGCAAGGCATCCCTCCTGTAAGAGTTTATATCCTAATCCTTCGTCTTGCCGAGAATGTGATCCCGGAAGAAGAAGGTTATAGCCCAAAGTCCGCCTAAGGCAACAATAACAAAGATAATCCGGGAGAACAATGACAGCTGACCGCCGAATATGGCGCCTACGATATCGAACCCGAATAATCCGATGCTGCCCCAATTCAGGGCACCGATGATGACGAGAATGAGAGCTAAAACGTCCATAGAAATCTCCTTTCTGAGTGTTCCCCGCAGGGAATATTCGATTGATAAGGACGAATTCTGCCGCATACAATAAAACAGAATCGTCTTTTTGGATTGTTGTTTGTCTTTAGTATGTTCTTTTTGAAAAAAATGATTCAGAAACTTTAGGGTATATGTGAAATATACGGGTAGAAAGTAAAATTTTAGAAAAAACAGATGCAAAAACGGCAAGTGCCCCCGACCATAGGGAAAGCGGCTGAAAGGAGGATACACCAATGCGAAGAAACGTGGTTTGTGTGATCATAGCTTTGCTTGTGCTGGCGGCAGTGCTGGTGGCATTTTGGATTGGGGGTATCGTGATGAGCCGTTCTTCCTCAGACTCCCGTGCGGCAGGAGAGCCGGTTGATTATGTGGTGATTTTAGGTTGTCGTATAGATGGTCGGGAGCCGGGACGGTGTCTTGCATCAAGAATTGATGCCGCTGCGGAATTTTTGAAAAAGCATCCGATGACTATGGCGGTTTGCGCAGGAGGCCAGGGCAGTGATGAAGAAATTTCAGAGGCCGAGGCCATTTCCCTGGCGCTGCAGCGCAGAGGAATCCCTTCGCGGCGGATTTTAAAGGAGGATCAGTCACGCAGTACCTATGAAAATCTTGTCAATACCAAACGTCTTTTGGACGACCGCACTCAGGGTCGAAGCTATCGAATTGCGCTGGTGACCAATGACTTTCACATCTATCGTTCCCGCAGGCTGGCGGAATATGTGGGCTTTTTCAATCCTGTGGCTATTTCGGCACCGACGCCGACGACTCAGTTTTATCAGAATTTTCTGCGGGAAATCTGTGCGGTGGTGGTTTCCTGGATTCGGTATCGGTAGCGCACTGATTATGCATTAAGGAAACGCTGATTAAATAACGCCTGCCGGCTTTGCACGCATTAAGCTTGCATATTTTCCGTCATTTTGCACTAAAATTTCTTGACATACGTGAGTATGCCTTCGAAATTTTATCACATCTGACGAAAAATCTGACTGCGCTTTCTGCGCACAATATTTAATCAGTGTTTCCTTAAATCTGCGAAGGGAAAATCAGTACCAAGGCTGTAAAAAAATAAAATTTTATATAGGGAGGTACTACTATGAGTACAAACAATTTTATTCATGCGGCACCCTGGATGGTTTTGGCGGCGGCAATTTTAGGACTTGCATTTGCTGTCTACAAATTCTTCTGGGTAAAAGGCAAGCCGGAGGGTACAAAGCAGATGTCCGACATTGCCGGAAAAATCCGTAAGGGTGCCATGGCTTACTTAAAGCGTCAGTATAAAACCGTGGCGGTCTTTTTCCTTTGTATGCTGGTGATTCTGTGTGTCATGGCAGTAATGGGAATGCTGACATGGTTTGTTCCTTTCGCATTTCTAAGCGGCGGTTTCTTCTCCGGCCTGTCCGGCTTTGTGGGAATGAAGATTGCTACCTATGCCAACGCCAGAACGGCAAACGGTGCAAGAGAGGGCCTCAACAAGGGCTTGAAAATTGCATTTTCCAGCGGAACGGTTATGGGACTTACCGTAGTTGGTCTGGGACTTTTGGATATCAGTATCTGGTTTTTGATTCTTCGTGCCGTGTTCGGCGGTGACGTGAACGAGATTATGGGCGCCATGCTCACCTTTGGTATGGGTGCAAGCTCCATGGCGCTGTTTGCCAGAGTGGGCGGCGGTATCTTTACCAAGGCGGCAGATGTGGGCGCCGACTTAGTGGGTAAGGTTGAGGCAGGAATTCCTGAGGACGATCCCAGAAACCCAGCGGTTATTGCCGATAACGTAGGCGACAACGTAGGCGATGTTGCCGGCATGGGCGCCGACCTCTACGAATCCTATGTAGGTTCGGTGATTTCTTCGGGTGCATTGGCGGCAGCCGCAGGCCTTGGTGTAGGCGGCGTTATCATTCCTATGCTGATTGCGGCCATTGGTATTATCTCTTCAATTATAGGCACCTTTTTTGTCAGCACCAAGGAGGGCGCAACTCAGAAAAATCTTCTGACCTCTCTGCGCCGGGGCACCTATATCAGCTCGGTGCTTTCGGCATTGGGTTCGGCGGCATTGATTTATGTCATCCTTCCGGAGCATGCCGGCGTATTTTGGGCAGTCATCTCCGGTCTGATTGCCGGTGTACTGATCGGATTTTTTACCGAGTATTTTACCTCGGATTCCTACAAGCCCACCCAAAAGCTTTCCAAGTCTTCTGAGACCGGCAGCGCTACCATTATTATTGATGGTCTGGCGCTGGGGATGCTCTCTACGGCAATTCCGGTAATCATTGTAGCGGTTTCCGTACTGATCAGCTATTTTGTTTCCGGCGGTGCCCAGAGCTTTGCGCTGGGCCTTTACGGTGTGGGGATTTCTGCAGTGGGTATGCTTTCGACCCTGGGAATTACCCTGGCGACCGATGCTTATGGACCGGTTGCGGATAACGCCGGCGGTATTGCCGAGATGGCCGGCTTAGAGGAGACTGTGCGTGACCGTACCGATGCGCTGGATTCTCTGGGTAACACCACTGCGGCAACCGGAAAAGGCTTTGCCATCGGCAGTGCAGCACTAACCGCACTGGCGCTGATTGTTTCCTATACGGATAAGGTGACCGGCCTTGGCGGTGAGCTTCAGCTGGAGCTGACCAATCCTCCCGTTCTGATCGGCTTATTTATCGGAGCCATGCTGCCGTTCTTGTTCAGCGCCTTTACCATGAAGGCGGTTGGCCGTGCGGCGCAGAAAATTGTGGTGGAGGTTCGCCGTCAGTTCCGTGAAATCAAAGGCTTGATGGAAGGAAAGGCAGAGGCAGATTATGCGACCTGCGTAGACATCTGTACCCGGTCTTCTTTGAAAGAGATGATTCTTCCGGCGGCGCTGGGTATCGTTGCACCGATCGTTGTCGGCCTGGTGCTGGGTGTGAACGGTGTTGTAGGAATGCTGGCCGGCGCACTGGTTTCCGGCTTTGTAGTAGCGATTATGATGGCCAATTCCGGCGGTGCCTGGGATAATGCCAAAAAGTATATTGAAGCCGGCAACTTTGGCGGCAAGGGCTCGGAAAACCACAAGGCGGCCGTGGTAGGCGATACCGTAGGCGACCCCTTTAAGGATACCTCCGGACCCTCGGTGAATATCTTAATTAAGCTGTTGACAATGGTTTCCATCGTATTTGCGGGGCTGATCGTGAGGTTCAATTTGATTGACTGGATCAGCAGACTGTTTTCATAAGTTAAATAATGCCTACTGAATAATTGCCATTTCCGAAACATTATAAAATTTTAACAG
>CATVQN010000080.1 GCA_958346135.1 uncultured Eubacteriales bacterium
ATCCTTGACAGAATGCGTCCGTTTGGGTATAATAAAAGCAGATAAAGGTAAACCGCTTAACGGTTAGCCAAATAATTGCGTTATATGACCGCATTACTCTGGCAGGAGGGCGGTCATATTGCTTTTATGGACACAATCATAATAAATATTATGATTGAAACAACTACTTTAAGTAATTTTTCCATAAGCTCCACCTCCTTTCCGAAGTCAAAGGACTTCATACGGAAGTGGCTAACCGTCCACTGATATCTTTATCTGCTGACTGCATTATACACGATGTGACAGAACAATGCAAGATATGTAAAGAAATTGTAAGCACTCCTCTGGGGTGTTTTTTTATTACGCAATATTGAGAAGGGATGAATAACATGAAAATTTCAGTAGGAACCATAGCCAGAACCATCTGTTTGGCACTGGCGCTAATTAACCAGATCTTGACAGCATCCGGTCACGGTGTCATTAACATAGCAGACGATGACATCAACACACTGATTTCCACCATTTTTACCATTGCGGCAGCGCTTGCCGCCTGGTGGAAGAACAACAGCTTTACCAAGGCGGCGCTCGAAGCAGACGAGTTTATGAGGGAGGAAAAGACCAATGCGGATCGGAATTAACTGCGGTCATACCATAAGCGGAAAACCAGGCTCCGGTGCAGTAGGATATCTGATTGAAAGCGATGAGACCCGTGCGGTAGGCCATGCACTGATGGAGCTTTTGCGAAAGCGAGGACATATGGTGTTTGACTGCACCAACGATATTGCATCGTCTGAGTCGGATAACCTAAAGAATATAATCACGCTGGAAAGAGCGCAGCAGCTTGACGCCTTTTACAGCATTCACTTCAACTCCGGAGGCGGTACCGGTACCGAGGTATTTACATATGGCGGTAAAAAGACAGCTCATGCCGGCATGATTTTAAAGAATCTGACCAAATTAGGATTTCGTGACCGAGGAATCAAGGACGGATCTCATCTTTATGTGATACGGCATAGCAATGCACCTGCAGCTCTGATTGAGGTGTGCTTTGTGGATTCTTCAAAGGATGCACAGCGTTATCTGAAGCTGAGTGCAGAAAGAATTGCAGAGGCAATCTGCCTTGGAATTGATGAAAAAGAAATCGAAGAAAGTGAGGGACTTACCATGAACCAATACGAAGAACTCAAACAGGAGATTCATGATTTATCTGAAACGGTAAAAATTTTGGCAGAGGAACTGTACGATTTAAAGCATCCCATGATTTACAACTACATTGATGAAAATATGCCGGAGTGGGCAAGAGCATCCGTGCAGAAGGCAATTGACAAAGGTATTTTAAAAGGCGAAGGAGACGGCCTGAATTTAACGTACAATGACCTTCGCACCATCGTCCGGGAGGACCGTTCAGGATTGTATGATTAAGATGTTTCGTGCCATATTTTTTACACGATTTTTACACGATTTTTCTAAAATTAGGTGTTTTATGGCGAAACGAAAGAAAACTATAAATTGCTTAAAACGCTTGTAGAAACGCAAGTTTTAAGCAATTATAAAATTATAAAAAATATCTATAAAACATAAAAATCCGTTCCCCATATCTCCACCACCACGTCGGAGCAAAGTTCGCTTTGCTCCGTTTTTCTTTGTCAAGAAAAACATCCGCCCGCTTCCTTGCTTCTCCTCTTTCGCTAAAAGGCACGCTCGGCTCAACGGCTTACTTGAAAATTCGTTTGCGACATTTCGTTGTCGCTGCCACCCTTTTGCGAGTAAGCGCCTACGGAGCATGGACAGCTAAACCGTTCGGCTTTTCCAGAATTTGCGGTCAAAATTGATGCAGGAGATATGACCGTATTTCTATATACCCTAACTTTACCATCAACATGGTATCCTATGACGGAATGGAGATAGAGTTTTAAGACAATACCGCATAATGAACGGCCACTGCCTTTGCCGCACACCTGCATACAATCATTTTTGGTGCGTCGTAAATATTTTCTTGACATGGTGCGTAAAATATGGTATGATAGTCGTTGCGTGTGGAGAGCAGAACTGTTTTCCGCAGGAGGAACCTATGGCTTAGATATGGGGTTGCAGTATCTCCGCCCATTTCCAAGCGATACGGGGATAGAATTAAACGGAGGTGAAAAACATGGATAAGGACATCAAGCAGGAGATCATCAAAAAGTACGCGGTTCACGAAGGGGACACCGGTTCTCCTGAGGTTCAGATTGCGCTGCTGTCTTACCGCATCGACCACTTAAACGAGCATTTAAAAACGCATAAAAAGGATCACCACTCAAGACGTGGTCTGCTTAAGATGGTTGGTGTGCGCAGAAGCTTTTTGAAGTATCTGGCAAAGACCGACATTGATCGGTACCGTGCTATCGTTGAGAAACTTGGTTTGAGACACTAATAGAGAGGGCGGTCTAGGTATAGGCTGCCCTTTTGACATTTTTTAAAAATAATAACCTAGAGAAGTCCGTGTTTAGCAGTTAAAAATATATGCTTTTGGGGGTAGGAACAGGAAGCATATATTTTTAAGTGCTAAGTCGGGCCTCTCGGGAAAATTTTCAGGAGGTATTTGCTATGACGAAGGTTTATGAAACAGAAGTAGCCGGAAGAAAGCTCTCTTTGGAGTTTGGCAAGGTTGCGGAGCTGGCAAACGGTGCGGTTGTAGTTCGCTACGGCGATACCGTTGTGGTAACGGCAGCGACTGCATCGGACAAGCCCAGAGACGGTATTGATTTCTTCCCGCTGAGTATTGACTACGAGGAGAAAATGTACGCCGTGGGTAAGATCCCCGGCGGTTTTACCAGACGTGAGGGACGTCCCTCCGAGAATGCGATTTTGACGGCCAGAGTTATCGACCGTCCGATGCGTCCGCTCTTCCCGAAGGATCTGCGCAATGATGTATCCATTGTTTCCACCGTGCTTTCGGTAGAACAGGACAACGCTCCGGAATTTTGTGCCATGATTGGTTCTTCCGCAGCGGTTTCGGTTTCGGATATTCCCTTTAACGGCCCCATTGCCGCTGTTTATGTAGGTCTGGTTGACGGCGAATTTGTGATTAACCCCACCGAGGCACAGCGGGAGGTCAGCGAGATGAATCTGACCGTTGCCGGCAGCGCAAAAAAGGTGGTTATGATTGAAGCCGGTGCCAAAGAGGTGCCGGAGGAGACCATGTTTGAGGCCATTATGTATGCCCATGAGGAAATTAAGAAGCTGTGTGCGTTCATCCAGAACATTCAGGACGAAATCGGAAAGCCGAAGTTTGAGTACGAGCACATGGTGGTAGACGAGCAGCTCTTTGCCGATGTGCGGGGCTTTGCCGAGGATATGGTAAAAGAGGCCATGGATACCGATGATAAGACGGTTCGGGATGCACGGCTTTTGGTGGTTTACGAAAAGGTTTATGAGCATTTCCAGGAGCAGTATCCCCAGGAGGAATACCAGGCACAGATTGACGAGGCACTCTATAAGCTGCAAAAGACGGTGGTTCGGAACTGGCTTATGTACGATAAAAAGCGTGTGGACGGCCGGGGTATTTTAGAGCTTCGTCCCTTATCTGCCGAGGTAGGACTGCTGCCCAGAACCCACGGCAGCGGTCTGTTCAAGCGGGGGCAGACACAGGTCTTGACCGTGGCAACCTTAGGCCCCTTGGGCGAGGCTAAGATTATTGACGGTCTGGATAATGAGGAATACCGCAGATACCTGCATCACTATAACTTCCCGTCCTACAGTGTAGGCGAGACCCGTCCCTCTCGGGGCCCCGGCCGCCGGGAAATCGGCCATGGTGCATTGGCAGAGCGGGCTTTGGTTCCGGTACTTCCCTCTGAGGAGGAGTTCCCCTATGCGATCCGTTTGGTATCCGAGGTGCTCAGCTCCAACGGCTCTACCTCTCAGGGCAGCGTTTGCGGCAGCACCCTTGCTCTGATGGATGCAGGCGTGCCCATTAAGGCGCCGGTTGCCGGTATTTCGGTTGGTCTGATTACCGACCCGGAGGACGAAGATAACTTTTTGACCATGGTGGATATCCAGGGGGTAGAGGATTTCTTCGGCGATATGGACTTCAAGGTTGCGGGAACCAAAAAGGGTATTACCGCAATCCAGATGGATTTGAAGATTGACGGCCTGACTCCGGCAATCATTCGTACCGCACTAGAGCAGACCAAAAATGCGAGATATTATATCCTAGACGAGGTTATGCTAAAGGCCATTGCAAAGCCGCGGGAGGATCTGTCTCCCTATGCGCCGAAGATTATTCATATGAGCATTCCGGTGGACAAGATTCGTGAAGTAATCGGCAGCGGCGGTAAGGTGATTCAGGGAATTATTGCAGATACCGGCGCAAAAATTGACATTGAGGATGACGGCCGTGTGTTCATTGCTGCCGTAGATACCGAGATGGGCGAAAAGGCGCAGAAGATGATTGAAGCGATCGTCAAAGAGCCGGAGGTAGGCGAGATTTACGAGGGTCCCGTTGTTCGGATTATGGACTTTGGTGCTTTTGTAGAGATTTTGCCCGGCAAGGACGGTCTGATTCATATTTCCAAGCTGGCAAAAGGCAGGGTTGAGAAAGTAACCGACGTGGTAAAAGAAGGCGATGTTGTCAAGGTTGAGGTCATCGAAATTGACGATAAGGGCAGGATCAACTTAAGACGCTTAGAGAAGTAGCCGAAAACGGCATTCAGGGGAGGGGGTACAGCACCGCTGTACCCTTTTTCTGTAGTGTAAAACGTTCACAATAAGTTTACATTTGCTTCAGGAATTCTTTTTGACATCAAAGGGAAATCATGCTATATTAAAATAAGCAGCGTGTGCTGCGCAGAGCCGTCCTGATTATAGGGTAAAGTTTTTTCATAGCAAGGCGGCAGTTTTACATAATTTATGATAAAGATTTTTACAGAGTAAAAAGAGTATTGCATAAAAGGAGTGAGCCAAAATGGCAATGGAACCACAGCCGAACACCGTGCAGGAAAGCGGCGTTGCCGTCTCCGAATGCGGGGAATGCCCGGCGATCGAAATTGTGAACTTAAAAAAGGTTTACGGTGCAAACAAGGCGCTGGATGACATCAGCTTTACCGTGAAAAAGGGTGAGGTAATGGGCTTTTTAGGGCCGAACGGCGCAGGAAAATCCACCACGATGAACATTCTGACCGGGTATCTGGCGCCCAGCGGCGGCAGTGTCCGGATTGATGGTGAGGACATTTCCGAGAACCCTGCTGCTACTCGGCGTAAAATTGGGTATCTTCCGGAGTTCCCGCCTCTTTATACCGATATGACGGTGAAGGAATATCTGGATTTTGTCTATGATTTAAAGGACGTAAAAAAGACAGATAAGGGAGCACATCTTAGGAAAGTCATGGAAAAGGTGCGCATCAGTGAGGTCAAAGGCAGATTGATCCGGAATCTTTCAAAAGGATATCGGCAACGGGTGGGATTGGCCCAGGCGCTGATCGGCGATCCGGAGGTTCTGGTGCTGGACGAGCCCACCGTAGGCTTGGACCCCCAGCAGATTCTGGAGATTCGTGAAGTTATCAGCGAGCTCGGCAGAAACAGAACGGTTATTTTGAGTACCCACATTCTCCAGGAGGTTAGTGCGGTCTGCGACAGCTATACCATTATTAACCACGGAAAAATTGTGGCTTCCGGACGGTTGTCAGAGCTCAATCAGGAGTTGGACGGCGCCCGGTATGTGCTGCGGATTAAGGGCAGTGCCGAGCAGGGCTGTGAGATTTTGGGAACGATTCCCGGCGTGCAGAGTGCCAAGAGCCGGGAATGCTCTGAGGCCGGTGCGGCGGAAATTTTGGTATCGGTTCTGCCGAATACGGATATTCGTGAGGAGATCTTCCGGCAGTTTGCCAAGGCGGATTGTCCGATCCTGGCCTTTGGCCTGGCAATGCCCTCTCTGGAGGAGAGCTTTATGCAGATTATCAGTGCGGATAATATTTTAGAAACGGAAACCACGCCGGAGAAAGAAACGGAAACCGTATCGGAGGAAGAACCCGAGACTTTGACAGATGAGGAGGCGGAGAAGCAATGAAAGCAATTTTAATGAA